>JAFADT010000400.1 GCA_023424585.1 Pseudomonadota bacterium | reverse complement strand
GCCATGGGCCGCCTGTTCTAGACGCCACCGCGCAGCGCTGTCTCGGGCCAGAGGGCTCCGTCCCTGGGGGTGAGCAGGAAGGTCAGCTTCCCTTGATGGAAGCCGCGCACCGGGCCCGGGGGCTCCGGGTAGCCGGGGGGCAGGCGCCAGCCCGGGGGTTGGAGCGGCGTGGCCGAAATGGCCTGGCCCTGGCGCAGCGCGCCCACGTCCTGGTCGGTGAGCGCTCGCGAGGAGGTCCAGGGGAGCAGGTCGCGGCCGTGCAGTTCGACGCGCGCGCCGGGGCCGGGGTCCTTCCAGGGGCCGATGGCCGTGCGCTTCAGCGCGGAGAGGTGCGCGCCGCAGCCGAGCGCCCGCCCCAGGTCCCGGGCCAGGGAGCGGACGTAGTAGCCGCCCCGGCAGGTGAGCTCCAGGACGCTGGCGCGGGGCAGGTCGTGCGACAGCCAGCGCGCGGTGTGCAGGTACACGCGCGAGGGGGGCAGGTCCACGACCTCGCCCCGGTGGGCCTTGCGGTAGGCGGGCTCGCCGCCGAGCTTCTTCGCGCTGGTGGCGGGGGGCACCTGCTCCGTCCACCCGAGGAAGGGGCGCAGCGCTTCTTCGAGGCGCGCGGGCGTGAGGGCGGTCGCGTCACCCGAGGGGGCGGGGCGGCCGTGCAGGTCTCCGGTGTCCGTCTCCGCGCCCCACTCCACCCGGGCCTCGTAGACCTTGGGCGCGGCGTGCAGGTGTTCGAAGAGGTGCGTGGCCGGGCCCACCAGCATCAGCAGCAGCCCCTCCGCGAACGGATCCAACGTGCCGCCGTGGCACAGCGCCGTGCGGCGGCCGGGCCGCGTCGCCTGGGCCTCCTCCTGGAAGGCGCGGACGGTGGCGAAGCTGGTGGCGCCCACGGGCTTGTGCGTGAGGTAGAGGCCGGGGGTCATTCGTCGTCCCCGCCGCGCCTCACCGTCGTCGCGCCCTGCGCCTTCTCCAGGTGCACGGGCGACGCGCCGGTCCTGTCCGCGATGACTCGCGCGAGGCCCTCCGCGTGCGTCGTCACCCAGACCTGGCTGTCCTCCGAGGCGCGCACGATGAGCCTGCCCAGGGGCTCCAGCAGGTCCGGGTGCAGGCTGGTCTCCGGCTCGTTCAGCGCGAGGAACGGCGGCGGCCTGGGGCTGAGCAGCGCCGCCAGCAGGCACAGGTAGCGCAGCGTCCCGTCCGACAGCTCCGGCGCGGCCATGGGCCTCGACAGGCCGGGCAGGTGCAGGAAGAGGCTGAAGCGGCCGTCCTCCGCGCGCACCTCCAGCCTCGCTCCGGGGAAGGCGTCGTCGATGCCCTGCTCCAGGGCGCGGGCGTCGCCAATCTCCTGGAGGGTCTGGAGCGCCGCCGCGAGGTCTCGCCCGTCCGACGCGAGCACCGGCGTGCGCACGCCCACCTGCGGGTGCCGGGGCGGCGCGTCCGGGTCCGTGCGGAAGTGATGGTAGAAGCGCCACGCGCTCAGCGCGCGCTGGACCTCGCCCAGTCTGGGGAAGCGGTGGGGCTCGGCGAGCTGATCCATCACCGACTCCGCGCCCCACAGCTCCGTGGGGAACGTGATGCGCTTGCCATCCGCGTCGCGGATGAAGGCCGTGCGGTCCTTGCGCTCCATCAACACCAGCCGCCGGCCGCCGGAGTGCGCCCAGAGGTGCTCCTCCTTCACCTCTGGGTCCAGGGTGAACATCGTCGGGGGAGGCAGCCCGGGCGCGACGGGGACCACGCCGCATTGCAGCTCGTAGGTGAGGTCGTCCAGGTCCACCGTCACGCGCAGCCGCACCGGCCGCTTCGGGTCGCGGGGGCCCGCCCACATCACGCTCGGGGTGCCGCCCTCCTCCGCCAGCGTGCGCGCGAGCCTTCCTTCCGCCGCCGCGGCGAGCAGGTACAGCGCGCGGTACAGGTTCGTCTTGCCGCTGCCGTTGGGGCCCACCACCACGGTCACCGGCCCCAGCTCCAGGTGGAGCTGACGCACGGAGCGGTATCCCGCGATGTCCAGACGCGTGAGGGGCATGACGTTCCGGCCAGCCTATCCGGCCTCCTCCAAAGGAGGCTGCACCTTCGTCCGGCCACTGTCGCGCCCGGCCGTGAGGGCTCCCGCGCAGCGCCGACAGCCTCTACCAGGGGGCCATCGGCGTCCGCGTGCCGGGCGACGGGGACGGGGACGTCGTGGACCTGTCGCGCGGGCTGCTGGTGCTGGCGGAGCCGTGAGGGCCCGCGCGGAAGGGCTCGCCACTTCCCCCGATCGCGCCTCCGCCGTGCGCACGATGCGCCCGAAGCGCTCGTGGGCGGGCGTGTCCAGCAGCCCCAGCGAACGCAGCGCCTGGAGGCGCCGCGGCCCGTCCGCGAGCGTCGGGGGAGGAAGCATGACATGCCCCCCGTGCGCCCCCCACCTGTCTGCCATTGGGGAGAGGGGCCCACCCGAAGGGACAGCCCCTGGGTCCGCAAGGCAGGCAAGCCCCCCGGTCGCGCTCCGGGAGGAGCCGTCTGCCCATGACGCCGCACTAACCCGCGCGGCGCTTCCGGACGGGCGCGGCGGGCTTCTTCCGGACGCCCGGCGAAGGGGTGGGCGAGGCCCCGGCGACGGGCTTCGGGGGCATGACGGACACCACCGTGCGCACCACGCGCGCCACGGCCTTGAGCTGGCCGGGCTCCAGCTCGCGCAGCGCGCGCACCAGCCGGCGCAGCTCCGGCGCGTCCTCCTGGCCCGGCGTGGCCCGGGGGGACACGGGCGCGGAGCCGGGCTTGACGCCCAGGAGCGTGTCCGCGGACACGGCCAGCACGTCGCACAGCCGCCGCAGGTTGCGCGCCCGGGGCAGCATCTTGCCGCGCTCCATGCGGCTGTAGACCTCCATGGCGATGCCCACGCGGTCCGCCACGTCCGCCTGCGTGAGTCCCAACCGCAGCCGCGCATCGCGAGCGGCGGCGCCAAACACCGTGT
>JAFADT010000394.1 GCA_023424585.1 Pseudomonadota bacterium | reverse complement strand
CAGTGAGCGGAAGCAGCCCGGCCGGCTCCTCCGCGTCCTTCGAGCCGTAGCGGTCGCGCGGGGACTTCGCCACCGGCGCCGGATGCAGCGCGCTCACGGCGGCGGCCAGTTGGGGGCTGGCGGCGAGCTTCAGCGCCAGGGATTGCACTTCCACGCGGCGTGCATCCACGCGACGCGCGACCTCGCCGGTGCCCGACGCGGCCTGGAGCGACGCACCTTCCACCGCGCGCGCACCCTGAGGCGCCGACAGCGTCGGGAGGTGAGCCAGGCCCAGTCCGAGGACCAGGAGTGCGAACAGCAGGAACTTGAGGCGGACCATCGCCGTCCTTTAGCCCAGGGGTGAGGGGTCCGCTTATAGCGTCCACCGTTCGACCCCAGCAAGGAACTGGCTCGAAGGAGCCCGGGGGCCGGATGCCTGGCTGGCATCCGGAATTCCCGGGCCCTTCGGTCTGTCACACCGCGATGCAGCCGGCCGCTAGTAGGTCGACGCGTCCGCGTTCAGGTCGTACGGCAGACCGTGGGTCCTGGCCTCGCGGCGCCGCTCCAGCGCGCGCTTGATGGCCTTCTCCAGGCGGTCACGCGTTGCGTCGATGGCCTGGAACAACGTCTCCGACGTCTCCGTCACGTGCACCGCCTCCAATCCAGGCATGCGCACCGTCACGCGGCACTCCTTGTCCACGCCGCCCTTGGGCCCGTTGATGTCCACGAGCGCGATCTCGATCTCCGACGCCTCGTCCTCGGCGAAGCGCTCGATGTGGGCCACCAGGTGCGTGTCCACATACTGCTTCAGGTTGTCCGACAGCCCCAGATGCACTCCCCGCAGCTGCACCTTCATGGATTCACCTCCGGGGACAAACATGGGCAGTCCCCCGCCCGCCCGTGAGGGGCTGTCGCAAGCCCTCCCGCCTGCCCTCCCCGAAAGCGGCCGACCGGACCTCATCCCGCCCGGGACACATGGGACGAATCCCGCGGGGCGGTGGGTTGCCCTAGTCGCATGGATGCCGAGCGAATCAAGGTCCTGCTGGTGGAGGACGACGGGGACAGCCGCGAGCTGCTGGCGGAGCTCCTGGAGGACGACTTCGAGGTCACCACCGCGTCGGACGGCGTGGCGGGCCTGAAGGCGTTCGAGGCCACGCACCCCGACGTCGTGGTCACGGATGAATCCCTGCCGGGGATGAACGGCACGGAGCTGGCGCAGCAGGTGAAGGAGCGAGAGCCCAACGCCCGCGTCGTCCTGGTCTCCGGCTACGCGCAGGTGGAGGGCGCGGACTACTGCGATGCCGTGTTGCGCAAGCCCATCGACGTGGAGCGCCTGAGCCGCATGGTGGGCGAGCTGGGAGACGCGGCGCGGCACTGAGGATGTTTTCGCGCGGGCGCCGCCTGCCATCCGCGCGAGCCGTTCCTAACATTCCAGCCATCGCCCAGGAGGGCCCCATGAGGTACTGCGCACGGTGTGGCTCGGAGTATCAGGACAGTGTCGTGGACTGCACGGATTGCCCCAACCACCCACCGCTCGTGTCCGCGGAGGAGATGCGCGAGCGCGGGCTGCCCCTGCCCCATGAGCTGGATCAGCGCCGCTTCGTGCGGGCGGGCATCGCGGACGACCCCGTCACGGCCCAGATCTTCGCGGACGTGCTGGACGAGCACCGCATCCCGTTCATCGTGCGCCCCGGCCGCTCGGGCGTGGTGGACGAGCTGACCACGGGCAACCTGCTGCCCTGGTGGGAGCTGCTGGTGCCGGACACCGAGCAGCGCCGCGCCGCCAGCATCCTGGAGGAGGAGAAGCTCCAGGAGCGCGTCTACGCGGACGAGGCCGGCCGCGCGGCCGAGGAGGAGGAACTCGAGGACGAGCGCACCCGCCAGGCGCCGGTGGACCGCGCGCCCCCGGTCCTCTAGCGCTCCGCCGTCAGGGCGCGCCCACGGTCGCGCTGCTCCCCGCCGTCGCGGGCTGGGACGCGAGCGCGGCGGGCGGGCGCCGGGCCTCGAAGAGGCTCACGCCCGTCACCTTCCACTTGTCATAGCGCGCGTTGCGGGCGAGGAACGTCTCCAGGTCCTCGTCCACCACGCGGTTGTAGCCGCCCTTGGACGCGTGGCGCAGGTACGTGCGCTTCTTCTTCTGCACCACGAAGCCCAGGTGGGTGATGCGCGTGGCCTTCAGGGGCAGGTCCTCGCGCATCACCACCAGGATGGTGCCGGACGCCACGCCGCGCGCGTGCTCCAGCACCTTGTCCAACGGAATCATGTCCAGGGTGTAGGTGCCCACCGGCTGGCGCTCGCGGGGCAGTTGCAGCGCCATGGACGACCTCGACCGCCAGGTGTGCGCGGTGAGCGTCTTGGTGACGGTGACGGTGTCCGCCTTCGCGTACCGGCGCGTCACGTCCACCAGCAGGCCCTTCTTGATGTTGTTGGGCAGCCACTGCGCTTCCATCAGGTGGTTGCGATCCTCGTAGGTGGGCGTGCTCGCGTAGCGGATCCGCTCCAGGAGCGCCGGCACCTCGGACTCGCCGCGCGCGAGGCCCAGGGCCAGCGTCTCCTCCACGAAGGTGAGGCAGTCCACCGCGTCCAGGCGGAAGGTGGGGTCGGGGTCCACGCCCTGCCCCTCCCCCAGCGGCGACAGGACATAGGGCGTGTTGAGGAACCTCTCGCTCATGCCCAGGAGGCGCTCGGCGAGCGGGGCGTCGGCCCTGTCCGCGATGAGGGCCGCGCGCTGCTCGGGCGTGAGCCCGCTCCAGCCGTTCTCCCGCACGGGCGGCGGCGCGGTGGCGGCCGGAGGGACAGGAGCGGTGAGCGACGCGGGCAC
>JAFADT010000335.1 GCA_023424585.1 Pseudomonadota bacterium | reverse complement strand
GCACGACGCCCGCGGTGGCCCCTGCGTCCAGCGAGGCCACCTGGGCGCGCTGCTCGGACTCCACCTGCTCCACCAGCGCGCGGGCGCCCACGGGGCCCGCGTCCGTTCCCAGCGCGGTCACGGACCGCGCCAGCGCCTGGGCATCCGACGGGGCGGCGGGTGACGGCGCGGGGCTCGCGTCCGTCCCGGGCGCGGAGGCGCCCAGGAGCAGCGTGAGGGGGAACAGCGGCAAGGCGGCGAGGAGGCGGCGCTTCGTCATGCTTCGGGGCTCTCCTTGGGGGGCAGGGAGCAGGCCGCCGGATCCTAGTCGCTGGGAGCGCGCTGTCCACGGCTTGCCTCCTCGACTGCCGCCTTCGTCCGCGAGAAACCTGGGAAGGTGCCCGGAGGTCCAGTAGGGTCCTGTGCACCTTGGACGGACTCAAAGAGACATTGGTGATCTGGGCAGCCGAGCTGCGTCGGGCCATGAAGAGCGGCCGGGCCATCGTGCTGCTCGGCCTCTACAGCATGTTCTCCGCGCTGGTGCTGCTCGTGGTGGGCTTCGTCACCCGGGATCTACAGGCCCAGCTGAACGCGAAGCTCGCCGAGTCCGGCGGGGACTCGGAGCTCGCCACGCAGGCCGCGGAGCAGATGCACCGCGGGGTGCTGGGCTTCCTCGCCAACAACGACGCCGCGATGATGGAGGCCCTGGAGCAGGTGCCCATCGTGGTGCTCATCGTCTTCAAGATCACCCTCTTCTTCCTGCCCGCCTACATCGCGCTGATGGGCTTTGATCAGGTGAGCGGCGAAGTGGGCCCGCGCTCCATGCGCTACCTCACGGTGCGCGCGCGCCGCTCCTCGGTGCTCCTGGGCAAGTTCCTCTGCCAGGCCACGCTGCTGGTGGGGCTGGTGCTGATCATCGACCTGGCCATCTTCATCTACGCGCGCATCATCAACGACGACTTCGCCGCCGGGGTGCTGGTGCTCAACCTCCTGAAGTTCTGGAGCGCCACCATCGTCTTCTCCCTGGCGTACGTCTCGCTCACCACCCTGTGCTCCAGCCTCTTCCGCAGCCCCGCGGTGAGCCTCGTCTTCAACTTCATCCTGCTCTTCGTCTTCTGGCTGATGGACTCCGTGGGGCGCGCCGTGGGCGAGGACAACGTGCTGCGCTTCCTGCGCTACCTGTCCCCGTCGTACTACTCGGTCAACCTGCTGCACCCGAAGCTCGCCGAGTTCGCGGTCAGCGGCGCGGCCTACGCCGCCTTCGCGGCCGTCTTCCTCTTCGGCGCCTACGGCGTCCTGCGCGCGAGGGACCTGTGAGCGACCTGGCCATCCAGCTGAACAACGTCTCCAAGCACTTCGGCCCCAAGGTCGCCGTCAACGCGGTGAGCCTCCAGGTCCAGAAGGGGGACATCTTCGGCCTCATCGGCCCCAACGGCGCCGGCAAGACGACCACCTTCTCCATGATGTGCGGCTACCTCTACCCGTCCGAGGGCTCGCTCCAGGTGATGGGCGTGTCCCCCACCACCCCCGGCGCCCTCAAGGGCCGCGTGGGCGCCCTGCCCCAGGACGCGGTGCTGCCCCCGGGCTGGGAGGTGGGCGCGCTGCTCACGTACTGGGCCCGCCTGTCGGACCTGCCCCAGCCCGAGCACGAGGCCCGCGGCGCCCTGGAGAAGGTGGGCCTGATGGAGGCCTGGCAGGTCCAGACGCAGGCGCTCAGCCACGGCATGGCCAAGCGCGCCGCCATGGCCCAGGCCCTGATGGGCCGCCCGCCCCTCGTCCTCCTGGACGAGCCCACCGCCGGCCTGGATCCACGCATCGCCGCGCAGGTGCGCCAGGTCATCAAGGACATGAAGGGCGCGCAGACGGTGGTCGTCTCCAGCCACAACCTCCAGGAGCTGGAGGAGCTGTGCGACGCCGCCGCCATCCTCGACAAGGGCTCGCTCGCGCAGGCCGGCACCATGTCCGAGCTCACCGGCCAGGGCGCCGAGTTCCGCGTCCAGATCGCCCGGGGCGACGTCCTCCTCCCCGAGATCACCTCCCTGCCCGGCGTCACCGACGCGCGCATGGAGGGCACCGACGTGCTGCGCGTGCGCTTCGACGGCCAGGCCCACAAGGCCGAGGAGGTCATCAGCCGCACCGTCGGCCACCTCCTCCAGCACCAGGTGCTCATCCTCGGGGTCAGCCGCGGCCGCCGCCTGGAGGACCGCGTCCTCCAGTTGCTGTAGGCCCGCCCCCCACGGAGGCTCACCCCGCCTTGCGCACCCAGCCCACATAGTGGGCGCCGCGGCGCTCCAGGCGGACCAGCTCGTTGCCCGTGGCGTCGCACCACGCGGGCAGATCCGCCTCCAGCCCCCGGTCCGTGGAGAGCAGCTCCACCAGCGTGCCCGGCGGGAGCCGACGCATGGCCTTGGCGATCTCCAGGATGGGCACCGGGCAGAGGGCCCCGGACGTATCCACGCGCACACCGGCTTCCATGGCCGCGCATCCTCTCACGGATCCGCGACGTCCCAAGCGCATCCCCAATGCGCTCGTAGAGGGAATTTTGGCGCTCCCCACGTCGTTGTCCGACCCTTCGAGGCCTCTGGATAACGGGCGGACGCAGGCGGTCATCGCGGCTTGCGTGTCTGGAATTCCCTCTGTTAAGTACCCCGCCCTTTCCCTACCCAGACACCCGCTTGGGGCCCGGAGTCGGACCTATGGCGCAGGAGCATTCCCAACCCATGAAGCCCAATGTCATCGTGGCCTTGCTGGTCGGCCTGGTGCTCGGGTTCGTTGGCGGCCGTGCCGCCACCGGCTCGAAGCCCACCGCCGGCAACACGCCCTCCGTCGCGCAGGGCGCCAACAAGCCCGCCGCGCGCGCCGTGGACCCCACCGTCTTCAAGGTGCCCATCGACGGCGCCCCGACGAAGGGCAGCGTCAACGCGCTCGTCACCCTGGTGGAGTTCTCCGACTACCAGTGCCCGTTCTGCAGCCGCGCGCACAACACCGTCCAGCAGCTCCAGAAGGACTACGGCAGCAAGCTGCGCGTGGTGATGCGCCAGAACCCGCTGTCCTTCCACCCGCAGGCCCGGCCCGCGGCCCTCGCGGCGCTCGCCGCCGGTGAGCAGGGCAAGTACTGGGACATGCACGACCTCCTCTTCGCCAACCAGAAGAAGCTGGATGCGGAGAGCCTGGAGGGCTACGCCAAGCAGCTCGGCCTGGACCTGGCGAAGTGGAAGGCGGACATGGCGGATGCCCGCCTGGGCGCCACCATCGACAAGGAGCAGGCCCTGGCCCAGCAGCTGGGCGCCAGCGGCACGCCGGCCTTCTTCATCAACGGCCGCTTCCTCTCCGGCGCGCAGCCCATCGAGAACTTCAAGGCCCTCATCGACGAGGAACTCGCCAAGGCCGAGGGCCTGGTGAAGTCCGGCGTCGCGCCGTCGCAGGTGTACGCGCGCATCATCGAGAAGGGCGTCGAGCGCGCCCCGTCCCGCCCCGGCCAGCAGGCGGAGCCCGCCGCCGCGGCGAAGAAGATCGAGATCCCCGCGGACTCCCCCGTCTTCGGCCCGGCCACCGCGAAGGTGACCATCGTCGAGTGGTCCGACTTCGAGTGCCCGTTCTGCAGCCGCGCGGTGCCGACCCTCAACAAGATCAAGGAGACCTACGGCAAGGACGTGCGCGTGGTGTTCCGCCACCAGCCGCTGCCCATGCACTCGCACGCGAAGCTGGCCGCGCAGGCCGCCACGGCCGCCCACGCGCAGGGCAAGTTCTGGGAGATGCACGACAAGCTCTTCGCCAACCAGCGCGCCCTGGAGCGCGGTGACCTGGAGAAGTACGCCCAGGAGCTGGGCCTGGACATGAACAAGTTCAAGGCCGACCTGGAGTCCAGCAAGACGACCGCCAAGGTGGAGGCGGACGCCTCCGCGGGCATGGCGGTGGGCGCCAACGGCACCCCGGCCTTCTTCATCAACGGCCGCTTCCTCTCCGGCGCGCAGCCCTTCGAGGCCTTCAAGCCCCTCATCGACCAGGAGATCGCCAAGGCCGACAAGGCGCTCGCCGCGGGCACCAAGGCGGAGGATCTCTACGCCAAGCTGAACCAGGACAACGTCAACGCCGCGCCGGCCGCCCCCGCGGCGCCCGCCGAGCCGGCGGTGCAGAAGGTGGAGCTGGGCAACGCCCCGGTGCGCGGCGCGAAGAACGCGCCCGTGACCATCGTCGCCTGGTCCGACTTCGAGTGCCCCTTCTGCGGCCGCGCCGTGCCGACCATCGAGCAGGTGGAGAAGGAGTACAAGGGCAAGGTCAGGTTCGCCTTCAAGCACCAGCCGCTGCCCTTCCACCAGCACGCGAAGCTCGCCGCGCAGGCCTCCATGGCCGCGAACGAGCAGGGCAAGTTCTGGGAGATGCACGACAAGCTCTTCGCCAACCAGCGCGCCCTGGACCGCGAGAGCCTGGAGAAGTACGCCCAGGAGCTGAAGCTGGACATGAACAGGTTCAAGGCGGCCCTGGACTCCAACAAGTTCGACAAGGAGATCGAGGCGGACATGGCGGACGGTTCCTCCAAGGGCGCCAACGGCACGCCCACCTTCTTCATCAACGGCCGCCCGCTGGTGGGCGCGCAGCCCTTCGATGCCTTCAAGCGGGTCATCGACGAGGAGCTGAAGAAGGCCGGCGTGGCGATGGCGGCGGAAGCGAAGTAGCCCGTCTCCGCCCCTGAAGCACACGAGGCCGCCGGCTCCCACGGGAACCGGCGGCCTTCGTGTTTCCAGCGGGTGTCCGGAGAGGCGTCAGGACACGGCGATGGCGTCGATCTCCACCTGGGAGCCGCGCGGCAGCGCGGACACCTGCACGGTGGCGCGGGCCGGCGGCGTGCCGGGGAAGGCGCGGGCGTACACCTCGTTCACCTTGGCGAAGTCACCCAGGTTGGTGAGGAAGATGGTGCAGCGCACGACGTGGCTGAAGTCCAGGCCGCTGGCGGCGAGCACGGCCTGGAGGTTCTTCATCACCTGCTCGGCCTGCGCGACGACGTCCCCGGGGACGAGCTCCATCGTCTTCGGGTCCAGGGGAATCTGGCCGGACAGGAAGGTCATCTTCCCGGCGTCCACCTGCACGGCCTGGGAGTAGGGGCCAATCGCCTTGGGGGCGTCGTCGGAGTGGATTGCCTTGCGCGCCATGCAGCACACCTCGCGTTGAGGCGGCCCCCAGGGGAAGCGGGGCCGCGGGTCCGCCGGGCGCTGTAGCACAGGAGCGGCCTAGATTCGCTCGACGGAGTAGACGCCCGTCAACCGCTCGATGGAGCGCATCAGGTCCGTCAGCTGCTTGAGGTCGGAGATGGTGACCTCGAAGGTGTTCACCGCCCGGTCGTCGCCGGTGGCCCGGCAGTTGGCCTGGGAGATGTTGACGCTCTTCTTGGAGAACGTGTTGGTGATGTCCGCCAGGAGGCCGGGCCGATCCGCCGTCAGCACGCGCAGCGTCACCGGCCGCTTGAAGTCGCCCTTCACGTCCCAGGACACGTCCACGCGCCGCTCGGGATCCGTGGCCAGGGCCTTCTCACATCCCACCGTGTGCACCGTTACCCCCCGCCCCCGGGTGATGAACCCCGCGATGGGGTCCCCGGGAACGGGGTTACAACAGCGCCCGAAGCGCACGAGCACGTCGTCCACGCCGCCGATCTGGACGCCGCTGCGGTTGTTGCGCCCCACCAGCCGCTTGGCCAGGTCCGTCATGCGGGACAGGCCCGGCAGCATGGAGCCGTTGGCCCCCGCGCCATGGCCCGCCCCGCCGCTGTCCGCGCTGGGACGCGGGGGCGGCTCCGCCTGCGCCAGCTTCTCCTGCGGCACCAGGCGCTGCACCAGCTGCTGCGGCGTCACCTTCCCGTAGCCGATGGCGACCAGCATGTCGTCCTCGACGCGGAAGCCCAGCTCCTCGGCGACCCTCTTCACCTCGCCGGAGCGCATCAGCTTGTTGAAGTTGAGCTGGAAGCGCTTGAACTCGCGATCCACCAGCTCGCGGCCCAGCTGCAGGCTCTTGTCGCGCTGCTGCTGCTTGATGAAGCCGCGGATGCGCTGCTGCGCGCGGCTCGTCTTGACGAAGGTGAGCCAGTCCTTGGACGGGTGCGCCTGCGGGCTGGTGAGCACCTCCACCGTGTCGCCGTTCTTCAGCTTGTAGCGAAGCGGGACGATCTTCCCGTTCACCTTGGCGCCCACGCACCGGCCGCCCACGTCCGAGTGGATGGCGTACGCGAAGTCCACCGGCGTCGCGCCGCGCGGCAGGCTGCGCACGTCGCCCTTGGGCGTGAAGACGAACACCTCGTCGGTGAAGAGGTCCACCTTCACCGTCTCCAGGAACTCCTTGGGGTCCTTGAGGTCCTGCAGCCACTACATCAGCTGGCGCAGCCAGGCGAACTTCTCGTCGTCCTTGGAGATGGGCGCGCGGCCTTCCTTGTAGGCCCAGTGCGCGGCGATGCCCTCCTCCGCGATCTTGTGCATCTCCGCGGTGCGGATCTGCACCTCCACGCGCTCGCTCAACGGACCAATCACCGTGGTGTGCAGGGACTGGTACATGTTGGGCTTCGGGATGGCGATGAAGTCCTTGAAGCGCCCAGGCACCGGCTTCCACATCTGGTGCACCATGCCCAGCGCCTCGTAGCAGGCGGGCACCGACGGCGCGATGATGCGGAACGCGATGATGTCGTGGATCTGATCGAAGTCGATGCCCTGCGACTTGATCTTCTTCCAGATGCTGTAGACGTGCTTGAAGCGCCCGCTGACGTCGCCCTTGAGGCCGCGCTCCTGGAGCTTGTCGCGCATCAGGTCGCAGGTGTCCTCGATGTACTTCTCCCGCTCCTTCTTGCGCTTGTTGAGCTGCTCCTCCAGCGCGAAGAACTCCTGCGGCTTCACGTAGCGGAAGGACAGGTCCTCCAGCTCCGTCTTGATCCAGGAGATGCCCAGGCGGTTGGCCAGGGGCGCGTAGATGTCCAGCGTCTCCTGTCCGATGCGGGCCTGCTTCTCCTCGGACATGTGGTCCAGCGTCCGCATGTTGTGCGTGCGGTCCGCCAGCTTCACGAGGATGACGCGGATGTCCTGCGCCATCGCGATGATCATCTTGCGGAAGTTCTCCGCCTGCTTCTCCTCCTGGGAGAGCGTCGCGGACGCGGAGAACTTGGACAGCTTCGTCACGCCGTCCACCAGCTGCGCGACCTCCGGCCCGAAGAGCTCCGTGAGCTCCTCCGCGGTGGCGAGCGTGTCCTCGATGGTGTCGTGGAGCAGGCCGGTGACGATGGACGCCTCGTCCAGCTTCAGCTCCGCCAGGATGCCCGCGACCTCCAGGGGATGGATGAGGTAGGGCTCTCCCGACTTGCGGAGTTGTCCCTGGTGGACCTTGGCCGAGTAGACGTACGCCTTCTTGATGATGTCCAGATCGGGGTCCGGGTGGTACGACGCAACCCGCTGCAGGATGTCGTTCAGGCGAATCATCGAGGCGTGACAATCGTAACTGCCTCAAACAGCAGGGGCAACGTTACCCTGGAACATCGCGGGGCTCGCCGGGTTCCAAGGCCCGGACACCCCTGGAGAATCGCCCGAGGCTTTCGTTGACCCGGCGTTTCACGCCCCCCTAGATTGGCCCTCTGCCCATGTCTCAGCTTCTGCTGTCCGCGCTTCCGGTGGTCTGCCCGAATTGTGACGGTTACAACCCGCCACGCTCGGCCACCTGCGCGCTGTGCGGCCAGGCGCTGCAAGAGGCCGCCCCGGCCCCCCGCCCTGCGGCCACGCCCCCTGCCCGTCCGGGCAC
>JAFADT010000326.1 GCA_023424585.1 Pseudomonadota bacterium | reverse complement strand
GGGCGGTCCTCGCGGACGAGGGCGACGGCCTGTGCGAGGGAGGGGTGGGAGGCGAGGGCGGCCTCGACTTCGCCCAGCTCGATGCGGAAGCCGCGCAGCTTCACCTGCGAGTCATTGCGGCCCAGGTACTCCACGGTGCCGTCGGCGAGCCACCGGGCCAGATCGCCGGTGCGGTACATGCGCTCGCCGGGACGGAAGGGATTGGGGAGGAAGCGCTCCTGGGTCAACTCGGGGCGGTGGAGGTAGCCCAGCGTCACGCCGTCGCCGCCGATGAAGAGCTCGCCAGCGACGCCCACGGGGACGGGGGCGAGGTGCGAGTCGAGGAGGTAGAGCTGGGTGTTGGCGATGGGGCGGCCGATGCGGATGGAGGAGAGGGGAGGCTGGACGCGCCAGGTGGTGGACCAGACGGTGGTCTCCGTGGGGCCGTACATGTTCCAGAGGCTGGAGACGCGGGAGAGGAGGGCTTCGGCCAGCTCGCGAGGGAGGGCCTCGCCGCCGCAGAGGGCCTTGAAGCCGGGGCGGGGCTGCCAGCCGGCCTCCAGCAGCAGGCGCCAGGAGGAGGGAGTGGCCTGCATGACGGTGACGGCGTTGGCGTCGAGGGAGGCCTTGAGCAGGGCCCCGTCCGAGGCGGTGTCGCGGGAGGCGAGCACCACCTGGGCGCCTGTGGAGAGAGGCAGCAGCAACTCCAGGACGGCGATGTCGAAGGAGAGGGTGGTGACGGCGAGCAGGACGTCCTGGGCGCCCAGGCCCGGGGCCTCCTGCATGGAGCCGAGGAAGTTCACCACCGCGCGGTGCGGCACGCGCACGCCCTTGGGCTTGCCCGTCGAGCCCGACGTGTAGATGACGTACGCCACGGCTTCGGGCGTGACGCCGGAGACCTCGGGGGCCGTGTCCGCCTGGGACGTGGTGTCCTCGACGAAGAGGGCCTTCGCCGTGGTGGAGGGCAGGGTGCCCTGGAGCGCGCGCTGGGTGAGGACGAGCGAGAGCTTCGCGTCCTCGACCATGAAGGCCAGCCGCTCGGGTGGGAAGCCGGGGTCGAGCGGGACGTAGCCGGCGCCTGCTTCGAGGATGCCCAGCAGGCCCACCACCATGTCCGGGCCGCGCTCGGTGAAGAGGCCCACGAGGCTGCCGGCGGTGACGCCCTCCTGCTTGAGCGCGTTCGCCACCTGGTGGCTGCGCTGAAGGAGCTGACGGTACGTGAGCGTCACGGCGCCGGAGCGCAGCGCCACCGCGTCGGGCGTGGCCTGGGCCTGCGCGGCCACGAGCGTGTGGACGAAGGCCTCGCGGTCGAACGGCTTCGCGGTGGCGTTCCAGTCCACCAGCACCCGCTGCTTCTCCGCGTCCGGCAGCAGCGGCAGGCGCGACACCGGCACCTCCGCGTCGGACACCGCGGCGCGCAGCAGCGTGCGGATCTGTTCGAGCATGCGGACGACGGTGTCCCGCTCGAACAGGTCGGTGTTGTAGTCCATGCCGCCGACGATGCCGTTCGCCGTCTCCTTCACCCAGAAGCTCAGGTCCAGCGGCGTCGCGTGCGCGTGCACGTGCACCTGGCCGTAGGTGAGGCTCCCCAGGCTGGAGCCGCGGTTGCGCACGTCCTGGAAGGTGAAGAACGTCTGGAACAGCGGCGTGCGGCTCAGGTCGCGCTGCACACCCAGCTGCTGCATCAGCAGCTCGATGGGCATGTCCTGGTGGCCGAACGCCTCCATGCACGTGGTGCGCACGCGCTCCAGCATCTGCCGGAACGTGAGCTCCGGAGACAGCTGCGTGCGCAGCACGAGCGTGTTGACGAAGAAGCCCAGCAGGTCCTCGACCTCCGGATGCGAGCGGCCCCGGATGGGGGTGCCCACGACCAGGTCCTCCTGGCCGCTGTAGCGGTGCAGCAGCGTCTTGAACGCCGTGAGCAGCACCATGTAGAGCGTGGCGTTGGACTCGCGGCCCAGCTTCGTGAGGGCGTCCACCTCCGCGCCGGTGAGGACGAAGGGCTCGGTGCCGCCCTTGAGGCTCATCTGCGCGGGACGCGGCTTGTCCGTGGGCAGCTCCAGCGCGGGCAGGCTCCCGGAGAGCTTCTCCTTCCAGTAGCGCGCCTGCCGCTCCAGCTCCTCGCCCTGGAGCCAGCTGCGGTGCCACTCGGTGAAGTCCGCGTACTGGATGGGCAGCGTGGGGAGCTTGGGCTCCTGTCCCTGCGTGAGCGCGGAGTAGATGATGTCCAGGTCGCGCAGGAACACGTCGAACGACCACCCATCCCAGATGAGGTGATGGGGCATGAAGAAGAGGACGTGCTCGGCGGCGCCCAGCCGGTACAGCGTCAGCCGGAACAGCGGCGGCGCGGTGATGGGGATGGACTCGTCCGCCAGCGCCTGGAGGCGGCGCAGCAGGTCCTCCTCGCGCTGGTGCGCGGGGACGGGCTCCAGGTCCACCGGCTCCAGCTCCACCGTCAGGGACGGGGCCACGTGCTGCACCGGCGTGCCCTCGTCCCACCGCACGAAGGTGCGCAGCGACGCCTGGCGCTCCAGCAGCTTGTTGAAGCTGAAGCGCAGCGCGCCCACGTCCAGCGCGCCGTGGAGGCGGAACGCGGAGGGCAGGTTGTAGACGGCCGTGCCCGGGTTGAGCTGCTCCAGGAACCACAGCCGCTGCTGCATGAGGGACAGCGGCGCGGGCGCGGTGCCCGCACGGGGCGAGATGCGCTGCGCGGGGCTCGCGGCCCCGTCAGCGCCGCGCACCAGCCGGGCCAGCTTCTCCACGGTGGGGGCCTCGAACATCCGGCGCAGCGTGAGGCTGACGTCCAGGTCGCGGCTCGCGCGCGTGAGGGCCTGCGACGCCAGCAGCGAGTGGCCGCCCAGGCGGAAGAAGTCCGCCGTGACGCTCACCCGGCGCAGCCCCAGCACGTCCGCGAAGATGGCCGCGAGCTTCTGCTCCGTCTCGTCGCGAGGCGCGACGTAGGCGTCCTCCTGCGACTCCACCTGCGGTGACGGCAGGGCCTTGCGGTCCACCTTGCCGTTCGGCGTCAGCGGCAGCGCGGGCAGGGCCACGAAGTGCTGCGGCACCATGTACTCCGGCAGCCCCTGCTTCAGATGCGCGCGCAGGGCTTCGTCCGCCGGAACCGCCTGACCGGGCCGAGCGATGAGGTAGGCGACGAGGCGCCTGTCGCCAGGGCGGTCCTCGCGGACGAGGGCGACGGCCTGTGCGAGGGAGGGGTGGGAGGCGAGGGCGGCCTCGACTTCGCCCAGCTCGATGCGGAAGCCGCGCAGCTTCACCTGCGAGTCATTGCGGCCCAGGT
>JAFADT010000291.1 GCA_023424585.1 Pseudomonadota bacterium | reverse complement strand
GTGCCACTCCACACCCGGCCCCGCGCCACGGCGTCCACCTTCGCCTTGTCCATCTTCCGGTTGCGGGCGACCTCGGTGATGAACGTGTCGTAGGAGTCGTCCACCCAGGTCTGCACCGCGGCGAGCTGCTCGGGCGTCCACGGCTTCCACCACTCCAGCAGGTCCGCCATGTCGCCGCGCTTGAGCGTCTCCTGGTTCACCCCCAGCTTCGCGCCCAGGCCCTCCAGCGCGGGCTTCGGGTAGAAGACGCCGATGCTGCCCGTCAGCGTCGTGGGCTCCGCCAGCACCTCGTCCGCGGCCACCGCCGCGTAGTAGCCGCCGGAGGCCGCCGCGTCGCCCATGGAGGCGATGACGGGCTTGTGCTTCTTCGCCTCCAGCACCGCGCGGTACATCAGGTCCGACGCCAGCACGTCGCCGCCGCCGGAGTCCACGCGCAGGACGATGGCCACCACGGCCGGGTCCTCCTGCGCCTCCTCCAGCGCGCGCACCACCGTCTCCGCGCCGGCCAGCCGCGCGAAGCCGAGCGGATCCTCCCGGCTGCGCCCCCCGGTGATGTCGCCCAGCACCGGCACCACCGCGATGCGGCGGCGCAGCCCCCAGCGGTCCTCGCGCTCGTCGCGCGGCGAGTACGTGGGGTGGAAGCGCTGGCCCGGGAACCACTCCGCCACGCGCGCGTCCAGCTCCGTGGTGGACACCACGCCGTCCAGCAGGCCCGCCTCCTTCGCCCGCTTCGAGGACAGGATGCCGTGGGCCCACGCCGCGTGCAGCTGCTCCCGGGAGAGCTTGCGCCCCGCCTCCACGGCCTTCTCGTAGTGCGTCACCTGCGAGTCCAGGTACGCGTCCAGCGTCTCGCGCTCCGCGGGGCTCATGTCGGAGCGGGTGAACTGCTCCATCGCCGTCTTGTACTCGCCCACGCGCGCCACGTCCCACTGGACGCCCAGCTTCTCCATGGTGCCACCCAGCGACGTCACCGTGGCGGACAGGCCGTTGATGGGCAGCGACGCCTCCGTCAGCGCGTACACGCTGTCCGCCGCGGACGCCACGAGGTAGCCGCGGTCATCCCCGGACAGCATCACCACCACGACCTTCTTGCCGGCCTCGCGCAGCCGGAGCAGCGACTGGCGCAGCTCCTCCGCCGTGCCCCAGCCCACGCCGGGCAGGCCCTCCATCTTCACCACCACGCCCTTCAGCCGCTCGTCGCGCGTGGCCAGGTCCAGGAACCTCAGCAGGCGCAGGTACGGGTCCGTCTCGCTGAGGCCCAGGAGGGACAGCGCGGGGCTCACGCCGCCCGCGAGCATGTCGTCCAGGTCCAGCAGCGCCACCACGCCCCCACCGCCGTGCAGGGCGCGGTAGCGCTCCGACGACAGGCGCACCTGGAGCACGTGGTCCAGGCCGTCGCCCGCCCCGCCCGCCGCGTACGTCAGGCCCGCGTGGCCCAGGTCCACCGTGGCCGCGAACTGGAGCGCCAGCGGGATGCCGCTGACGAAGCCGTGGGACAGGCCGCCGCCCAGCCGCAGGCCGCGCACCACCTCCGCCTGGAGCGTGTACGTGGCCTGCCCCTCCCGGAAGCCGCCTTCCGCGAAGAGCCAGTCCACGCCCAGCGTGTAGCGCTCATCCAGCGGGCGCAGGCCCAGGCCGAAGTTGTAGCGCCGCGGCAGCTTGAGGCCGCCCTGCTCCGGCGCGTTCAGATCCTTCGCCACCGCGGCCAGGGACAGGAAGCGGAAGGGGCGCGCGGTGAGGCCCACGTCCCAGCTGGTCAACCCGCTGATGCGGCGATCATCCGAGCTGCTGAAGTCGTGCAGCGCGGCGCCCAGCTGCAGCGTGCGCGGCCCCAGCGACAGGCCGAAGGACGTCTTGCGGTAGTCCGGCGCGTTCTCCCCGCGGATCCACTCCAGGGAGAAGCCCGCGCCCAGGCCCAACAGGCGCGCGCCCAGGAACACGGCGTCGCCCACGGCGTCGGACTGGAGGTTGCGCTCGTGGAGGTAGAAGAGCTGCCCCGCGTCCTGGAAGCCCAGGCCGGCGGGGTTGAGGGACAGGGCGGGCGCCTCGTCGATGAGCGCCGCGCTGGTGGGCGGCAGGGTGACGCCCCGGGGCGGGGCGGGGGCGCGGTCGACGGCGCCCGTCTGGGCAAGCGCGAGGCTGGGGAGGAGGGCGAGCAGCGGCAGGTGGCGCATACGGCCCGGGACTCTAGGTGCGAGCCGTCCCGGGACAAGCGCCGTGTGTCACCAGTCCTCGGTACCCGACACGTCGTCCAGCGGATCATCCCCGGAGTGCTTCTTGACGGACTGTCGGGAGCTGCCGCCGCGGTCATCGGAGCCCCAGTCCTCCGCGCCGCTCCGGTTCTCCAGCGGGTCGCGCTTCTTGGTGACCTGCTCGCCCTCGCTGTTGATGACCTGGTTGACCACCCGCTCCATCTCCAACTTGAGCTGGCCGTACTCGTCGCCCTGGAGCACCAGCTTGCGCGAGCCCAGCCGCTTGCCGTTGCGCACGTCGAAGTAGCCCACGGACAGCTCCGTGCCCCGCTCCGGGATGACGCGCACGGTGCCCACCAGCGCCCGGTCCAGGCTCAGGGACTTGAGCAGCGCCGCGACGGCGTTGGCCGGCTTGTCGCTGGGGCGCGAGACGTCCGGAATCACCTTGTCCAGCTGCGCGTCGTAGGCCTTGTAGGTGGCCGTCGGCGACAGCGTGGCGACGACCTCGGTGTCGTCCGGCGTCACCTCCATGATCTGCCCGAACTGGCGGAAGCCCGGCCGCTCCATGCGCACCAGGTGCTTGCCCACCGGCAGCGTGGGCAGCGTCAGCGGCGTGAAGCCCACCGCCTCGCCGTCCACGTAGACGCGGGCGCCCCCGGGCCGGGACTTGAAGGTGGCGCTGCCGCGCAGCTGCGAGGCCCGGCTGGTGGCCACCTGCACGCGCAGGGTGATGAACTCCCGGCTGAAGCGCTTGGGGTTCAACTCGAAGGTGGGGTTGAGCGCCATCAGGTCGATGAGCAGCAGCTTCGCCTCCTCCACGTCGCCCCGCAGCTGGAGGATGGCGGCGTGCAACGCCACCGCGTCGCACAGCGGGAAGCAGGAGGTCATCGACGCGACGGAGCCCTCCAGCTCCTTGAGGGTGGCGCGCACCTTGCGCTCCGCGTCCTCGTAGTCGCGCGCCTCGAAGGCCTTGAGGCTCTCCTCGTAGCCCTTCTTCGCGCGGGCGAAGGAGGCCTGCGCGCCCGGGTCGTCCGGCAGGCCGAAGAGGTCGCGCGGCTTGCGCACGGAGTAGCTGGCGAAGTTGCCGAGCGCGTCGTTCATGTAGCCCTCCATCTGCACCCCGGAGGACTCGGACGACGGGTCCATGGGGATGAGCAGCGCGGAGACGCGGCTCGCCGCGGGCGGGGCCGACAGCGCGAGGGCGGGGAGCAGCACGAGCGCGAGCGGAAGGGCTTTCATGAGGAGTCCTGTGCGCTTGACGCCGGAGCTAGAAGGAAATTCCACCGGGCAGACCGTTCACCGGGTTGAAGCCGGGGCCGCGGTCCGAGGTGGCCACGTACACCACGCCCGCCGTCACGGCCGCCACGCCCGCCGCCGCGGCCCAGAACCAGGGCTTGCGCAGCACGGAGTCGCTGGCCACGAGCGGCTCCTTCGACTCCTCCTGGCGGCCGTGGGGCAGGGCGGAGCCCGCGAGGAAGGTGTGGAGCTGATCCGCGGCGCCGTCCGGGCTGTTCTTCCCGTCCCGCCTGCCGAAGTCCACCTCCACGCCGCGCAGGCGGTTCTTCGTGCGCAGGTCCCACGCCTGCACCTCGCCGTGCAGCCGGCCCTTCTTGTCCTGGAACGCGGCCGCCAGCACCACGTAGCGCGCGTTGAGCCGCTCGCCGATGGCGCCCACCTCCGGCGGCGCGCCGTCCGCCTCGAAGGCCGCCTCCGTGCCCGCCTTCGCCGCCGCGTCACGCAGCGCGGCCAGGCCCGGCGCGGAGGCCAGCTTCGTCTTCAGCTCGGTGGGGGCGGACGGCTTCACCTCCGCGTACGTCGCGAACGGGGCGTAGCCGGGCAGCAGGAGCTGCACGGGGTAGGAGCCCGGGGCCAGCTTCGCGCCCGCCAGGGGCGTCACGCCCACGTCGCGGCCGCGCACCAGCACGCGCGCGCCCTGCGGCTGCGAGTTCACCACCAGCGTGCCCTGCGGCTGCGCGGCCAGCTCGCCCTGCGCCTCCGCGAACACCCGCTGCACGTCCTGGCCGAAGAGGCCCGCGTCCGGGCGCAGCGACGGCTCCGCCACCAGCGCGTTCGTGAAGGCCGCCTTCGCGCCCGCCACGTCGCCGTTGAGCAGCAGGGACGCGCCCTGGAAGAGGTACGTCTCGCCCAGCTTCTCCGGGCGCAGGTCGCCGGGGCGCTGCACGTAGGCGTCCGCGGCCGCCTTGAACTTCACCGCCGCGGAGTCCGGGTCCAGGTTGTCGTACGCCGCGCGCCCCTCGTCGAAGAGGGCGTCGCCGCGGGGGTTGCCCTGGGGCTCCGGCGGCGGGAAGGCGGTGGCCAGGTCCACGAACTGGACGTCGCCGGCGCTGCCCAGCTTCCGGGTGAGCGTGTCCTCCAGCTTCGCCGCGGAGTCCGCCGCGGCCGACTGGCGCGCCACGCCGAAGATGGCCACGGCGTTGGACGGGGCCGCGCGCACCCCCGGGGCCGGCGCGTCGGCCATCTTCGGGGCAGCGGGGGCAGCCGGGGCGAGGGGGGCCTGCGTGGCCGCCTTGGGCGCCACGGGCACGTCCGACGGGGAGGGCCCTTCATCCGGCGGCGTGAAGGTGTCCTCGGGCTCGGAGGAGGCGGGCGCCTTCTGGGTGGCGGCGGGGCGCTTCTTCTTCGCGGCGGACTTCCGTTTGGCGGCGTCGGCGGCGGGGGCGCTCAGCACGCAGGCGAGCGCGACAGTCAGGGCAATCCGGGTGGTGTTCACGATTCGGCGAATGCTAGCCGACCCGAGGGGCGGAAGACCAATGCCTCCCCGGGACGGGCGGGCCCGTCCCGGGTGTGCGGGGACTTCCTATTTCTCAGACGTCCAGCTCCTGGACCTCGCCGGCCTGCTCGGTGATGAACCTGTAACGCGCCGAGACGTCCTTGCCCATCAGGTCATTGATGATGCGGTCGGTCTCCAGCGCGTTGTCGATGGTCACCCGCAGGCTGATGCGGTTCTTCGCATCGAGCGTCGTCTGCTTCAGCTCGTCGGCCGTCATCTCGCCCAGCCCCTTGAAGCGCATGATGTTGGGCTTGGCGTTGCCCCGGGCCTTCTCGCGGATGATGCGGTCGCGGTCCAGCTCGTCCAGGGCCCAGTACGTCTCCTTGCCGATGTCCACCCGGTACAGCGGCGGCTGGGCGATGTGCACCGCGCCCGCTTCGATGAGCGGCCGCAGGTGGCGGTAGAAGAACGTGAGCAGCAGCGTGGCGATGTGGTGGCCGTCGCTGTCCGCGTCCATCAGCAGGAAGACGCGGCCGTACCGCAGCTTCGTGATGTCGAAGTCGGACCCGATGCCGCAGCCCAGCGCGCTGACGATGTCCTGGAGCTCCTTGTTGGTGGCCACCTTGTCGGTGGACGCCTGCTCCGCGTTGAGCACCTTGCCGCGCAGGGGGAGGATGGCCTGGGTGCGCCGGTCGCGGCCCTGCTTCGCGGAGCCGCCTGCGGAGTCACCCTCCACGATGAACAGCTCGCTGGACGCGGGGTCCGTGGACGAGCAGTCCGCCAGCTTCCCGGGGAGGTTCAGCCGGTGGCTCACCGCGGACTTGCGGCTGATGGCGGCGGAGGCCGCGCGGGACGCCTCGCGCGCGCGGGCGGCCAGGATGATGCGCGCCAGCAGCGCTTCCGCGATGGACTTGTTGTCGTTGAACCACTTCTCCAGCGCCGGGCGGACGGCGCCGTCCACCTGCGCCGTCGTCTCCGGGTTGTTGAGGCGGCCCTTCGTCTGCCCCTGGAACTGGGGCTCCACCACGTACACGGAGAGGATGGCGGTGATGCCCTCGCGGATGTCCTCCGCGGTGAGCGTCACGCCCTTGGGCGTCAGGCCGTGCGTCTCGATGTAGTTGCGCATCGCCTTGACGATGGCGGCCCTCAAGCCCGCCTCGTGCGTGCCGCCCAGGTTCGTGGGGATGCCGTTGACGTACGAGCGGATGTGCTCGTCCGTGGCCTCCGTCCACGCCAGCGCCACCTCCAGGCGGACCTCGTTGTCGCGCGAGTAGTAGAACGGCGTGCTGCCCGCGGGGACGACGGGCTTCTGGCGCTCCGACACGACCTTGGTGAGGTACTCGGCGATGCCGCCGTCGTGCTTGAACGTCTCCGACACGGCGGGCGTGGCCGTCTCGTCCCTCCAGATGACGGTCATCCCCTTGTGCAGGTAGCTCTTCGCCTCCAGGCGCTCGCGCACCAGGGCCGCGTCGAACTTCTGCTTCTCGCCGAAGATCTCCGGGTCCGGCTCGAAGGTGATGGACGTGCCGGTGCCGCGCCCGGGGCCCTCCACCTTGAGGGGGCTCGTCGCCTTGCCGCGCGCGTACGACTGCACGTGGCGCTTGCCGTCCTTCTTGATCTCGATGAGCAGCTTGCTGGAGAGCGCGTTCACCACGGAGCTGCCCACGCCGTGCAGACCGCCCGAGTGGATGTAGTTGCCCTGCTCGAACTTGCCGCCCGAGTGCAGCGTCGTGAGGATGACCTCCACGGCGGGCTTCTTGTACTTGGGCATCATGTCCACGGGGATGCCGCGCCCGTTGTCCACGACGGTGATGGACTTCGCGCCCTTGTGCAGGGTCACCTCGACGGTGGTCGCGTAGCTGTTGATGACCTCGTCCACCGAGTTGTCGAGGATCTCCCAGAGGAGGTGGTGGTAGCCCGTGCTGTCGGTGCCACCGATGTACATGGCCGGGCGCTTGCGCACCGGCTCCAGGCCCTCCAGGACCTGGATGTCCGCGCCTGTGTAGGTTTCCTTCTTGGTCGCCATGGCCTTCCCGCTACTCCTTCTTCTCCGGCAGCGGCACGAAGGTGACGGGCCTGGCCACCTCCTTCACCGTGTCGCGCTTGGACATCTCATGGCCCTTGCCGCCGCGGCCCGTCACGGAGAACTTCGCCGGTGACAGGTGCAGCTTGCGGCCCTTCTGGGTCTCGAACTCCAGCACGGCGTCCTTCTGACTGGCCGGCGCCGCGAGGAAGTCCACCACCTTGTCGCCCGCGTCCACCTTGATGACCTGGACGCCCTTGCCGGGGCCGGCCAGCTCGTTCACCTCCGCCACCTTGCAGACGAGGGCGTTCGTCTTCTCCGTGAGGACGGCGAGCAGGTCCTTCTCACCCACCGGCTGCGTGCCGATGAGCTCATCGCCCTCGACCGTCTTCGCGTAGCGGCGGCCGGCGCGGGTGGAGACCTCCGTGTGCGGCGCCAGCAGGAAGCGCAGGCCCAGGCCCTGGCGCGTCACCGCCACCAGCTTCTCCGGCTGGGGCAGGCGCGCGTCCAGGGACAGGGCGCCCACCACGCGCTCGCCGTCGTCGAACTTGAACAGCTTCTGCACCGGGTCGCCGTAGCCGGTGGAGGCCGGCACGTCGTTGAAGCGGGTGACGTAGGCGGTGCCGAAGTTGCTGAACAGCACCAGGTTCGCCTTCAGGCTGCCGGCGAGCACCGCCATCACCGCGTCGCCCTCGCGCAGGCGGGTGGTGGACGGGTCCTTCACCTCGCGCACGCGCTTGATCCACCCGTCGCGGGTGATGACCACGTGGGCGTCCTCGTCCGCGATGAACGCGTCCGCGGAGAACTCCATCTCCTCCGCGCCCGCGCCGCCGATGCGCGTGCGGCGCTTGTCGGTGTACGCCGCCTTGAGGCCGGTCAGCTCGTCGTGGATGACGGCCCAGCGCTTCTTCGGGTCCTTGAGGATGGCCTCGATGCGCTTGATCTCCGCGCGCTTCTCCTTGAGCTCCTTCTGGACGATGAGGATCTCCAGGCGGGCCAGCTTGTAGAGGCGCATCTCCAGGATGGCGTCCACCTGGAGCTCGTCCAGCTTGAAGCGCGCCATCAGCTTCTGGGCGGCGTCCTGCTTGCCCTCCGACTGGCGGATGATCCGGATGATCTCATCCAGCGCGTCGTAGGCCTTCTCGAAGCCCTCGAGGATGTGGACGCGCCGCTTGAGCTCCGCCAGCTCGTGCTCGAACCGCTTCGTCACGATCTCCAGGCGGAAGTCGAGGAAGTAGCGGAGGATGGACTTCAGGTCCAGGCGCTTGGGCGTGCCGACGTCCGGGTTCTCCGACGGGACGAGGCACGTCAGGTTCACGCCGAAGTTCGTCTGCAAGGGCGTGTGCTTGTAGAGGTACGCCATCACCAGCTCGGGGTTGGCGTCCTTCTTGAGCTCCAGCACGATGCGCACGTCCGTGGTGGACTCGTCGCGCACGTCGGTGATGAGGGGCAGCTTGCGCTCGCGCACCAGCTCGCCAATCTTCGCGACGAGCGTGGACTTGTTCACCGTGTACGGGATGGAGGTGACGACGATCATCTGACCGCCGCGCTTGAGCTCCTCCAGCTTGTACTCGCCGCGGATCCGGACGGAGCCCTGGCCCGTCTCGTAGATCTCGCGCAGCTCCTTCTTGTCGTTGAGGATCTGCCCGCCGGTGGGGAAGTCCGGCCCCTTGATGGACTTGAGCAGGTCCTTGGTCTGCAGCTCCGGGTCCGCGATGAGCGCCAGCAGCGCGTCCACCAGCTCGCCCAGGTGGTGGGGCGGGATGTTGGTGGCCATGCCCACCGCGATGCCGGTGGTGCCGTTCATCAAGAGCTGCGGCACGCGCGCGGGGATGACGACGGGCTCGTCGCGGGTGCCGTCGTAGTTGGGGCGGAAGCGGACCGTCTTGCTGTCCAGCTCCCCCAGGAGCTCCGTGGCCAGCTTCTCCAGGCGGCACTCGGTGTAGCGGTAGGCGGCGGCGGAGTCGCCGTCCAGCGAGCCGAAGTTGCCGTGGCCGTCCACCAGCGGGTAGCGCAGGGAGAAGTCCTGCGCCATGCGCACCAGCGCGTCGTAGATGGCCGTGTCGCCGTGCGGGTGGTAGCGGCCCATGATGGCGCCGACGACCTGGGCGCACTTCTGGTACTTCGTGTCGAACGACAGGTTCAGGTCGTTCCACATGCCGTAGAGGATGCGGCGCTGCACCGGCTTGAGGCCGTCGCGCACGTCGGGCAGGGCGCGCGAGGTGATGACCGACAGGGCGTAGTTGAGGTACCGGCGGCGCGCTTCCTCGGCCAGGCCCGCGGGCTGGCCGTCCCCGCCACCGGCGCCGGCTCCGCCGCCGCCTCCCTTTCCTCCGCCCCCTGCCGGGCCTCCCTGCTTCTTGCGCGACTTCGTT
>JAFADT010000263.1 GCA_023424585.1 Pseudomonadota bacterium | reverse complement strand
CGCCCGGGGCGCGACGCGCGAGGAGCTGCGCGCGCTGGCCGCCGCGCCCGTCGTGGACGGGCTGCTCGGGGACCTGTCGCAGGCCGGCTGGCTCGTGCGCCATGCGGGGCCGGTGGCCGTGCCGGGGCCGGGCGCCCTCTTCGTGGGGCACAACACGGTGCTGGTGTCGGGCAGGGAGGGGCGCGTGCTGGTGGACCCGTACTTCCGCCCCATGGGCGAGCTGGACCTGCCCGGCTACGGCGCGTTGCAGGCCGGGGACCTGGGCCGCGTGGACGCGGTGGTCATCACCCACTCGCATGGCGACCACTTCCACCTGGGCTCGCTGCTGCCCCTGCCTCGCGACACGCGCATCTTCGTGCCGGCGGTGGCGCGCGAGAGCCTGTTCTCCACGGACTGCGCGCTGCGGCTGACGCAGCTGGGCTTCACGCGCGTGGAGCCCCTGCGCTGGGGCGAGACGCGGCGGGTGGGCGACGTGACGGTGCACGCGCTGCCCTTCCACGGCGAGCAGCCCACCGACGGCGAGGGGCCCCACCCGGACCTCTTCAACGAGGGCAACACCTGGCTGGTGCGCTCGAAGGACTTCTCCGCCGCCTTCTTCGCGGACGCGGGCCACGACGTGCGCGGGGACATGGCCGCGGTGTGCCGCCGCGTGCGCCAGCAGCAGGGGCCGGTGGACGTGCTCTTCTGCGGCGTGCGCGGCTTCCGGCTGCCGCCCATCTTCTTCGGCTTCACCACGCTGGATGCGTTCCTGGTCAACGTGCCACGCGGCGCGCTCACCACGCCGCAGCGCCTGATGGCGGGGCCGGAGGAGGCGCTGCGCTACGGCGCGCTCCTGGGCGCGCGCTACGTGGTGCCCTGCGCGGACGGCGGCGCCCCCTGGTACTGGCGCGAGGGCATGGGGCCTCGTTACGCCGGCTATCCGGGCGAGCCCGTCGCGGGCGCGAGCCAGATGGACGAGAACCCGGACGCGGATCCGTATCCGGAGCGGCTGGCCCAGGTGCGCGAGGAGCAGGGCGAGGGGCCGCGAGCGCTCCTCCTGCGGCCCGGCGAGGCCCTGCGCTGGCGGGGCGCGCGCTCTCCGGAGGTGCTGCGCACGCCGGGCTTCGAGTGGCCCTTCGGGAGCTGGCGCGAGGCCGGGCCTCAGCCGCGCAGGGCCTCGCGGCCGCGCCAGAGGGCCACCAGGTAGAGCGCGGCCAGCGCGGCGAGGCACGCGAGGCCCACGTTCACGTTCCAGCGGATGACGCGGCTGATGTTCCAGCCGTACACGTCCACCAGGGCGCTGGGGTCGCTCAGGCCCGCGCCCTCGATGCGGCCGAAGGGGATGCGGTCCACGTGGGTGCGCGCGCTCCACCACAGCTCGAAGCTGTCCATGAGCGCCGCCGCGCCGATGACGACGAAGCCCCAGCGGAGCTGATGCCGGTGGAGGTAGTGGCCCGGCGGCACGAAGAACGTGGCCATCAGCAGGGTGCCCAGCACCATCAGGCCCGCGTCGCCGCCGAAGTAGATGAGGGCGCGGGCCTGGTCATGGGTGAGGCCGAACCTGCCCACCCCGAGCGTCGCGAGCAGCACCGCGCCCACGCCCATCCACGCCCACCGCTGGCGCTTCCAGCCCCGCCACACGAGCGCGCCCAGCAGGCCCGCCAGCAGGAGGACCATGAACGTCGAGCGTTCCTCCGAGACGTGGGTCACCCACAGGGTGGGCGTGGCGCTGTAGCCGCAGAACCAGGCGGTGACGGCGTGCCCCAGCTCATGCACCGGCATGGTGAGGAAGGTGCGGAGCAGGAAATGGAAGGGGGGCGACTGGACCGCGAACCACGCTCCGACGAGCGCCAGGGGGAGCACCGCCAGCCGCAGCCGCGCCTCCAGGGCGCTGGCGCTCAGCCCGTCGCCGTGGTGGAAGGTGATGCCCTCCGTCGCCGCGTCCGCCGCGGGCTGCGCCGCCATCAGGGGTGGCACGAACGTGGGGGCGCTGTGGGCCTCCAGCGCCTCGCGCAGCGCGGCCCGCTGATCCTCGGCCTCGCGCCGGGCCGCCTCTCCGGCCTCGCGGTCGCGGACCTCCGCCAGACGGGTGGCGGCGCGTGCTTCCGCTCGCAGGTAGATGACGCCGCACGCCGGGCACTCGGGCCCCGCCACGCGGGGGGCGCCACAGCGGGGGCAGGAGTCAGGCGGAGGGCTCACGGGAGCCACACTCTAGGTGCGCCGCGAGCGGGACGAAAATCGCGCCGCCGGGGACCCGCGAAGCTCCCGGCGGCGGAGGGCTCGAAGCCGTAGTCGCTGCTGTAGTCCGTGTTGAACAGGTCGATGACCGTGGCGCCCCAGGGGCGCACCCTGATGACGATGCTCGTCCCGCGGAAGCGCGTGACGTTGTAAACACGGACACCACGGCGCTTCGACGACGGCGGCCCCCTCGTGCTGCGACGCTGCCAATCCCTCGCGCGACGGTGGCCCGCCCGGCTCCCGAGGCGCGGCGCCCGGTGCTTCGCGACCGCGAGCCAGGGATTGCGACGTACCGGGTTCCGGCCAGCGCCCGGCCATGACCTCGCGCGCTACGTCGCGGGACGCGGCTTGACGTCCCCGGCCTCCAGCGCCCATGTCGTGCCATGGCCGGAGAGCTGGATGCCCGCACCCGAGGCAGGACCGCGCGAGGACGTCTGCGCGCTCTGGACGCATACCTGTGCCAGTTCGAGGCCACGCTCCTCACGCGCGCGGACGGTCCCTGGGCCCGCGCCGTCTTCGTGGACGTGGGCTTCGGCGAGCACCCGTGGACCACGCTGGAGAGCGCCACCGCCTTCCGCGCGCTGCACCCGGAGCTGTCCGTGGTGGGCGTGGAACTGGAGCCGGAGCGCGCCGCGGCCGCCGCCCGCAGTCACGCGGCGCCGCGCACGCACTTCCGCGAGGGTGGCTTCGCGCTCCCGCTGTCACCCGATGAGCCCGCCCGCCTGGTGCGCGCCATGAACCTCCTGCGCCAGGGGCCGCCGGAGCGCATCCCGGAGGCCCACCGCGCGATGTCGCGGCGGCTCCTGCCCGGCGGGCTGCTCGTGGAGGGCTCGTCCGACACGGACGGCGCGGTGCTGGTGGCCCACCTGCTGCGCCGGACGCCGGACCCAGAGGACCCCGCGCGCGAGGGCCTCCTCTTCCACACCGACTTCTCCCGGGGCTTCGCTCCCTGGCTGCTGCGCGACTGGCTGCCCCGCGACCTGCGCCGCCGCGTCCGTCCTGGCGAACCCATGCACGCCTTCTTCCAGGCATGGGAGGCGGCATGGAAGGCCGCGCGCGAGCAGGGCCACACCGCGCCCCCGGACGCGTTCGCGGAGTCCGTCCTGCGGCTCGCGGAGCTGACGCCTGGGGTCTCCACGGACGCGTGGCTGCTCACCCGGGGCTGTCTGCGCTGGACCCCGCCCGGCGGCACGCCCGCGTGAGCCCGGTCACTCCTGGGAGCTGCAATCGTCCGGGGGCCAATCCCACGCGCGGCCGGAAAAAGGTATTCTCCCGGGAATCGGGCTTCCGGCGCCCCCCGAACCGCTGGGAGCAGACGGCTCGACATGACCAGGCACCTTCTGATGCTTCTTGCCGCGGGGCTGATGGCCAGCACCGCTGTCGCCGGCCCGTTGACTCCCGACCTCGGGGGCGGTCGTCTCGCCCAGCGCCCCCACCGCCAATCCCGTCGTTCCTCCGCGCGCTCGCGCCGCGAGGCCGACACCGCGAAACTGGAGCATGAGATGGAAGAGGCCGCTTACTCCGATGAGGCCTCCGCGGCCGTCATCGCGGCCCGGCCCCCCGCGTTGCTGTTCTCCGCCAACTTCTACGGCACCCTGGCCGCCGCCCGCTGCCTGGGCCGCCACGGCGTGGACGTGACGGTGGCGGACACCGGCCGGTTGGGGCCGGCCAGCTACTCGCGCTTCGTCAGCCGCCGCGTGCAGTGCCCGCCGGAGTCCCAGCCGGAGGCCTTCCTCCAGTGGCTGGTGGACTTCGGCCTGCGCGAGCCCGTCAAGCACGTGCTCTACCCGACGAGCGACGAGCTGGCGTGGCTCATCTCCGCGCACCGCTCCAAGCTGGAAGACCTCTTCCACCTCTACGACCCGGGCGTGGAGGCGGTGTACGGCCTGCTCAACAAGCGCCGCCTCTACGAGGTGGGGACCGAGGTGGGCCTGAAGCTGCCGCGCACCTGGTTCCCCCAGTCGGAGGAGGACCTGGAGCAGGTGCGCCGCGAGGCGCGCTTCCCGGTGCTGCTCAAGCCCACCACGCAGATCCTCCACGCCACGCACCGCAAGGGCCAGCCGGTGTCCTCCCCGGAAGACCTGGCGCGCGAGTACCGCGAGTTCGCGCGCGACACCTACGCGCCCATGCTCGTGAAGTTCGACCCGGCGGTGGTGAACCCCATGGTGCAGGAGTTCCACCCGGAGGCCGCGGAGGGCATCTACAGCCTCTCCGGCTTCGTGGACGACTCCGGCGAGCTCTTCGAGGCCCGCGCCGCGATGAAGGTCCTCCAGCGCCCGCGCCGCCTGGGCGTGGGCGTCTGCTTCGAGTCCGCGCCGCTGCGCCCGGACCTCGTCGCCGGCCTCACCCGGCTGTGCAAGAAGCTGGGCTACCACGGCGTCTTCGAGGTGGAGTTCATCCAGACGCAGGACTCGTACCTCCTCATCGACTTCAACCCGCGCTTCTACGGGCAGATGGGCTTCGACATCGCGCGGGGGCTGCCCCTGCCGCTGCTCGCCTACCACGCGGCCATCGGGGACCGGGACGCGCTCACCCGCGCGGTGGAGGACGCGCGCGACGCCTGCGCCGAGCACGAGGACGCGGTGTTCTGCAACCGCATCGCGCTGGAGATGCTGCTCAACCTCCAGCGGATGTCCGGCGCGCTGCCGGCGGACGAGGCCCGGCAGTGGCGGCAGTGGTTCAACACCCACAAGGAGACGGCGGTGGATCCGCTCATCGACCGGGACGACATGATGCCCGCGGCGGTGGAGCTGGCCACCATCTCCTACGGCGCCGCGCGCCACCCCCGCGCCTTCCTGCGGATGATGGTGCTCAACCGCTGAAGCGCCGTCAGCCCGCGGCGCGAGGCGCCTCGGGGACCGGGTCGTCGAAGGTGATCAGGTCCTCGTGCGTCTCCGCCCGGCGCAGGCGCCGCACCTGCCCGCCGTCCACGGCCACGATGGCCGGCTGCGGGAAGGAGAAGGACGTGCCGAAGGGCACGAAGTACGCGCCCGCGTCCATGATGGCCAGCGTGTCGCCCACCTTCAGCTCCGGCAACCGCACCGCGTGGTACAGCGTGTCGGCCGGCGTGCAGATGGGGCCCACCACCGTGTACGCGCGGCGCGACGGCGCGGACGGCTGCTCCACGTGGAAGAGCTGGTGGTACTCGTTGCGCACGCACTCGGCGTGGTTGATGCCCATGTCGAGCACCGCCCACGTGCGCTCGCCGCCCTCCTTGAGCGCGTGCACGCGGCCCAACAGCAGCTGCGTGTTGCCCGTCATCGCGCGGCCCGGCTCCAGGAAGATGCGCGGGCGCGCGCGGCCCCGCTTCGCGTAGTGCGCCTCCACCTGGGACACCACCTTCGCCACGTACCGCTCGATGGAGAGCGCCGCCGCGAAGTCCGGCGCCGGCAGGTCGCGCTGGAAGGTGAGGTTGAGCCGCCAGTCCCTCTGCTCGATGTGCTCCACCGTCGGCGTGCAGAGGCTGCCGCCCAGGTCCAGCACCTCCAGGTCCAGCCCCAGCTCGCGGTGCAGCTCGTCCGCGAAGTCCAGCACCGCGCCGACGAAGCCCTCCAGCTCCGCCTCCGTGCGGATCAGCTCACCGCGGTGCGCGTGCAGGCCCACCACGTCCAGGTTGCCCAGGGCCAGCGCCTGCCGGTACGCGGCCAGCGCCTGCCCCCCCGCGATGGGCGTGCCGAACTGCGACGTCCAGCCCGACAGCGTCGTCACCCGCACGGCCACGCGCGGGCGCTTGCCGGCTTCCGCCGCGTGGCGGGAGAAGACGTCCAGCTCCTCGCGGTGGTTCGCGGCCAGGAGGCCAATGCCCCGGGTGATGGACTCGCGGATGGACGCGTCCGACTTCACCGGGCCGTTGTAGACGATGCGCTCCGGCGCCACGCCCAGCTTGAGCGCGAGCCACAGCTCGTAGGCGGAGATGACCTCCGCGCCCACGCCCCGCGCGTGCAGCGCGGACAGCACGCCCGGCACGGGGTTGGTCTTGTACGAGTAGTACACCTCGCAGCCGCCCGCCGCGCCCGGGGGCACCGCCTGGAACGCGTCCGCGTTGCGGTGCAGCGCCGCCAGGTGCACCACGTGCAGCGGCGAGCCGTGCTCCCGGGCCAGCCGGGACAGCGACACGCCCTCCAGGAACAGGCCCTGGCCGGCGCGAGACTCCAGGCCCCACGTCTCCGGGGGGAGGAAGGCGCGCGCGGGGGCCATCGCGCGTTGCACGACGGGGCCCAGGGTCTGCTTCAACTGGCGCTTGGCGGTACCAACGAGACGGCGACGCAGGCTCACGGGGAGGGGCCCTTTCGGAAGGCGCTTACGGCAGCTTGAGGGGGAGGAAGCGCGTCAGGCCGAAGCGGCCCTTCAGCGCGCGCGTGGCCACCTGGAGGAGCCGGTACTCCAGCTCGCCGTGCTCGCGCCGGTACTTGTTGTGGATGATGGCGTTGGACTCCGCCACGGACCTCTCCACCTTCTCGCCCTTCTTGCCCAGGTCGTGCATCAGCGACGGCTTGCCCACCCGGTAGTTGAGGATGGGCCGGTCCACGTAGACGTGGCCGTAGCGGCGGATGCCGCGCATGTAGAAGTCCACGTCCTCGTAGACGGGGATGTTCGGATCGAACCCGCCCAGCGGCTGGAAGAACTCGCGGCGCACCATGCACGCGGAGTTCACGTACAGCGTCCCGAGGAAGAGGATGTGCGCCACCGTCCACGCGCTGCTGGGCGTGGAGGCCCCCACCTTCGCCACGCGCTCGAAGTAGGAGCTCTTGTCCTCCAGCCACTCGGGGTCCTCGCTGAAGGGCACCACCCAGCCCACCGCGACGCCCGCGTCCGGCCGCGCGTCCAGCGCCGTCACCATCGCGCCCAGCGCCCCCTCCGCGAGCGTGTCGTCGTCGTCGAGGAAGTGCAGGTAGCGGCCCTGGGCCAGCGTGGCGCCGTGGTTGCGCACCAGCGCGGGGCGCCCCCTCGACGGCACCTCCTGCTTGAAGTAGCGCACACGCGGATCGCCAATGCCCTGCACCGCGTCGCGGGCCGTGCCCTCGGGCGAGTCATCCAGGACGATCACCTCCACCCGGACGCCTTCCTGACGCAGCGCGGAGTGGATGGCCTCCACCACTTCCTTCTCGCGCTTGTACGTGGGCATCACCACCGAGACGTCGACTGGGGACATAGGCCCCGGTTTATACCGGTGGCGCCCCACGACTGAGAAGCCAGCGGGGCCTCCCGCGCTCGGGGCATTTCGCCTCCGGGGGGCATTCCGCCCCAGCGGGGCCCCCCTGTGTCCTGTGCTACCCGCCCGCTGTCCGGGGACGCGAACGGGGGCCGTGTCCTCGCGGTTTCTCTGAAGTTTCTACGGGCCCTTCAGGGGGTGGACCGGAAAGAATCACAGTCGGATCGCGACAGGGCTGCCACACCGTGGCTGCCGGGCCGCGGGATTTTCAGTAGCTGGCGACGGCGAAGTCGGACGCGTCCAGCGCGTCCATGACGCCGTCGTCGGCGGAGTACGGCGAGGCGCCGTCCTCCTCGCCGAAGGCGTCCGTCAGAGGGGCGCCGTCGGCCTCCTCCGGCTCCAGCGGCAGCCATCCGGGATGCAGTTCCTCGCGGGCCATGTGCGTTCTTCCTCTTCCGCAAGCGCTGCGGCTTCACCCCGAGGCGTGCAGCCGTTGTGCCATTGCTGGAGATGAAACGCCGGCGCGGCCGGGTCGTTTCCGACGGAGGGTGGGTCGCCAGACAGCCAGGCATGGCTTGACGCCGGGGCCCGGGGCCGACAGGAAGGGAACACCGATGGCCGTCCTGCTGGCACATGAAATCGAAGCCCCGCGCCCGTGCAGCTACCTGCCGGAGCGGGAGGCGTCCCTGGAGACGCTGGTGATGCGCAACGTGACGGTGCAGGAGTACGAGCACCTGCTGGTGCGCGGGTGGCGCCGCTTTGGCCCGCAGTACTTCCGGCCCGCGTGCGCGTCGTGCCACGAGTGCGTGTCCCTGCGCGTGCCGGTGGAGGGCTTCACGCCCAACCGCAGCCAGCGCCGTGCCCGCGCCGCGTGCGCGCACCTGCGCGTGGAGGTGGGCCCGCCGCGCGTGGACGAGGAGCGCCTGGCGCTGTACCGCGCGTGGCACGCGGAGCGGGAGTCCTCGCGTGAATGGGAGCCGTCCGAGCTGGGCGCGCGCGAGTACTCGCTCCAGTTCGCCTTCCCGCACCCGTCCGCGCGCGAGGTGGCCTGGTACGACGACGGCGACCCGGCGGGCCCGAAGCTGGTGGGCCTGGGCCTGTGCGACGAGACGCCGCATGCGTGGAGCGCGGTGTACTTCTTCTACGACCCGGCCTACGCGCGGCTGTCCCTGGGCAAGGCGAACGTGCTGTTCCAGGTGGAGCTGGCTCGCGAGCGGGGCATCCCCCACGTGTACCTGGGCTACCGCGTGCAGGCGTGCGATTCGCTCCGCTACAAGTCCGGCTTCCGCCCGCATGAGCTCCTGGAGGGCCGTCCCGCGCTGGACGCGCCGCCCGTGTGGCGC
>JAFADT010000140.1 GCA_023424585.1 Pseudomonadota bacterium | reverse complement strand
GCGGGGGGGGGGGCGCGTCCCCCCTCCCCCCCCCGGGCCCGCGACGGTGAAGGTTACTGCGGCGAGAACGTGCCGTTGCTGACAAAGCCGAAGATGCTTGTCGAGCCGTCCGAGAGGCTCGCGTTCGCGCTGAACGGAACGGTCTGCAACAGCGGATAGCCCTCTGGGTCCACCCCCATGGGGACCAGACCGATAGGATCCAGCTCGAACCGGACGTTCCGTTCCATGTTCTCCAGGAAGATCGGCCCCATGAAGGAGGCGAACGGACCACCCGAAGAGTACGCCCCCATGAAGAGGTTCATCGAATGGCCCTGGAGCATGGCGACGAACCGCTGCATCACCGCCCCCGGGACCGAACCGCCCAGTTGGAAGGTCACGGGCGAGGTCTGGACCTGGATCTGCTTAGTGCCGAACTCGACCGACCTCGTGATCGTCGTGGACTCGAAGCTGATGACGAAGGGAATGCTCTTCTCACTCAGCTCGGAGAAGATGTCCGGAGGCTCACCGGGAAGGGGCTGGTAGAGAGGACCGAAGTCAAGGGTGCCGGAGATCCAGCCGCCCGAGTCCACGCCAATGCCCACGGCCGCGGTGGCATCCCCCGGCACCTTGAACAGGAACCGCACCGGCTGCGTCTCCCCCTCCCCCAGCGTGAACGTCAGCGGATTCGGCGACACCAGCGTGACGGGCACCACGACGCCCGGCGCGTCCGTGCGCTCCACGTGCCACTCGCCGTTCATCTGGATGGAGTACGTCCCAGCGATGAGCGCCAGGCTCACGGAGTCCTCGGACGTCTCCGTGATGGTCGCGTTCTGCGGCCCCGTGATGGCGAACGTCGCCCCCACCAGCTTGTAGCTGCGCCCCGCCGACGTCGACACCAGCGGCAGCTCCAGCACTCCCTCTCCGTCGCGCACCACCAGCGTGGACGACTCAGACACCTCACCACACGCGAGCGCCAACAGCGCGATCGCGCCCACGAACCACTTCAGCCTTTGCATGGGACTCCCCCTCAAGAAGACGCCGACGATAGGGTTTTGAACACTGCGCGGTCAAGGCAAGCGGACCCGCACTCGCAATCACAGCCATACCCGATCGGCGCGTGCATCCTACGGTTCATGAGCGACACCTCTGACATCAAGACCGCCGACCTCTGTGACGCCCACGCGGGGACCCCGCACTTCCAGGTCGCGGAGCCGGGGCTCCTGGACTACGGCGGGCGGCGGAGTTTTTCCGGACCCATCAGCACCGTGCGCGCGCCGGAGGACAACTCCCTGGTGCGCAAGGCATTGGAGGAGCCCGGCCAGGGGCGCGTGCTGGTGGTGGACGGCGGAGGCAGCCGCCGCTGCGCGCTGGTGGGAGACGTGCTCGCGGCCCTGGGCCAGAAGAACGGCTGGGCCGGCGTGGTCGTCAATGGCTGCATCCGCGACGCGGAGGAGGTGGGCCGCACCGCCATCGGCGTGAAGGCGCTGGGCACCCACCCGCTCAAGAGCGGCAAGCGCAACGAGGGCCAGCGCGACGTGGAGGTGCGCTTCGCCGGTGTCACCTTCGTCCCCGGCCACCACCTCTACGCGGACGCGGACGGCCTCGTCACTTCGGAGAAGCCGCTGCGCTGACCTTCGCCTTCCCCCGTGGCCACACGGAGCGCAGCGTCCCGGAGATGGCCCGCAGCGCCTCCGCCCGGGGGTGACCCGGGCGCCACGCCAGCACGAGCGTCCGACCCGGCCCCGGCGGCGCGAAGGGCCGCACCACCAACTGCCCCTGCCGGTTCTCCATGGACACCGCCAGTTGGGGCAGCAACGTGACGCTCCCCACCGCCATCACCATCTGCGCGAGCGTCGTCAGGCTGGTGGCGCGGAAGTCCACCTCGCGCGCGCCCACGCGCGTGCACAGGGCCAGCGCCTGGCTGCGGAAGCAGTGCCCGTCCTCCAGCAGCAGCACGTCCTCCGCGTCCAGGTCGCGCAGGTGCACCTGCTTCTTCTTCCCCAACGGATGCCCTGGCGGCGCCGCGACGACGAAGGGGTCCTCCGCGATGATGACATGCTCCACCTTGCGCCCCAGCTCCGCGTCCAAGGCCAGGAGCGCCGCGTCCAGCCGGCCCTCCTCCATGTCACGCACCAGCGCCGCCGTCTTCTCCTCGCGCAGCCGGAGCTGGAGCTTCGGGTAGCGCTTCACCAGCGCGGGCACCACCTCCGGCAACACATACGGCGCCACCGTGGGGATGGCCCCCAGGTGCAGCGGCCCCGCGAACGGATCCCCCATCCGCGCCGCCGCCGTGAGCAGGTCCTCCGCCTCCGTGAGCACCCGCCGCGCCCGCGCCACCAGCTCCCCGCCATCGGGCGTGAGCAGCACCCGGCGCGCGTCCCGCTCGAACACCTTCACGCCGAGCACCGACTCCAGCTGCTGCACCTGCGCGCTCAGGGCCGGCTGGGAGACGTGGCACCGCTCGGCCGCCCGCCGGAACCCCAGCGTGTCCGCCACCGCCACCAGGTACTCCAGTTGCCGCAGGGTGAGGTCGTTGAGCGAGGCCATGGTCCTCCCTGGAACCGATAGCCCCTCCCTATCACTCCCATCCAAACGATGTCTTGGCCCAATCAGCGGGGCCTCTCTACCTTTCCCACCGTCGAAGCACCCTGAAGGCCTCACACCAAGGAAAGCGTCCATGTCCCAGCGTCCCACCCTGACCACGGAGGCCGGCGCCCCGGTCTCCGACAACCAGCACTCGCAGACGGCCGGCCCCAACGGTCCGGTGCTGTTGCAGGACCACCACCTGCTGGAGAAGCTGGCCCGCTTCAACCGCGAGCGCATCCCGGAGCGCGTGGTGCACGCGGTGGGCTCCGGCGCCTACGGCACCTTCGAGGTGACGCAGGACCTCACCCGCTTCACCCGGATGAAGGTCTTCAGCGCGGTGGGCAAGGAGACGGAGACCTTCGTGCGCTTCTCCACCGTGGCGGGCTCCAAGGGCGCGCCGGACACCGCCCGGGACCCGCGCGGCTTCGCGGTGCGCTTCTACACGGAGGACGGCAACTGGGACCTCGTGGGCAACAACACGCCGGTGTTCTTCCTGCGCGACGGCATCAAGTTCCCGGACTTCATCCACTCGCAGAAGTACGACCCGTACACGAACTGCCAGGAGCCGGACAACGTCTGGGATTTCTTCTCCTCCTCACCGGAGGCCACGCACCAGTTCACCTGGCTCTTCGGCGACCGCGGCATCCCCGCGACGCTGCGCCACATGGATGGCTTTGGCTCGCACACCTTCCAGTGGGTGAACGCGAAGGGCGAGCGCTTCTGGGTGAAGTTCCACTTCAAGACGGACCAGGGCATCCGCACCCTCACCCCCCAGGAGGCGGAGGCCCTTGGCGGCAGGGACCCGCAGCACCACCAGCGGGACCTGTACCAGGCCATCGACCGGGGCGAGTTCCCCTCGTGGACGCTCAAGGTGCAGGTGATGCCGGAGGCGGACGCCGCGAGCTACCGCTTCAACCCGTTCGACCTCACCAAGGTGTGGCCACACAAGGACTACCCGCTGATGGAGGTGGGCAAGCTCACGCTCCACCGCAACCCGGAGAACTTCTTCGCGGAGGTGGAGCAGGCGGCCCTCGACCCGTCGCACTTCGTGCCCGGCATCGGCCCCTCCCCGGACCGCATGCTCCAGGCGCGCCTGTTCGCCTACGGCGACGCGCACCGCTACCGGCTGGGCATCAACAGCACGCAGCTGCCGGTGAACGCCCCCAGGGGCGTGAAGGGCGGCGCGCGCAACTACGGCCGGGACGGCGCCATGCGCTTCGACGGCAACGGCGGGCGCGGCCCCAACTACGAGCCCAACAGCTTCAACGGCCCCGCGCAGACGGACGAGGCCCCGGGCACGGGCTACGCGGTGAGCGGCATGACGGGCACCTTCGTCCACGGCAAGCACGCCGAGGACAACGACGCCGTCCAGGCCGGCGCCCTCTACCGGCTGATGGACGAGGCGGCGAAGGCGCGTCTGGTGGAGAACATCGCCGGCAGCCTGGCGCAGGTGAGCCGTGAGGACATCATCACCCGGGCCATCGCCCACTTCCGCGCGGCGGATGAGGAGTATGGTTCGCGTCTCGCCGTCGCCGTCCAGCAGAAGCGCCACGCTCGCTAGGAAGGAACCCCGACCATGAGCCCCCCGGATGACCCGAAGAACGCCGCCGCCTCCCCGTCCACCGAGGACGCCGCCCTGCTGGACCTCGTGCGGAGCGCCTTCGCGCGGGTCCGCTCGGGGGACGCCGGCAAGCTGCGCGAGCTGCTCGACGCCGGGCTCCCCGTGGGGATTCGCAACGAGCGGGGCGACTCCCTCCTGATGCTGGCCAGCTACCACGGCCACGTGGAGGCGACGCGCCTGCTGCTGGAGCGCGGGGCGGATCCGGAGCAGCCCAACGACGCCGGCCAGACGCCCCTGGCCGGCGCGGCCTTCAAGGGCAACGAGGCCATCGCCACGGTGCTCCTGGACGCGGGCGCGGACGTGGACGGCGCGGGGCCGGACGGCCGCACGCCGCTGATGTTCGCGGCCATGTTCGACAAGCTGGAGCTGATGGAGCTGCTCATCCAGCGCGGCGCGAACCACAAGGCCCGGGACGCGGACAGGCGCACCGCGCTGGACTACGCGCGGTCCATGGGCGCGGCGCGCGCGGCCGCCCGGCTGGCTCCGCAACCCTGAGACGCTCCCCGGGGCTCAGGCGTTCGTGTGGCCCCAGGCGTTCTCGGACGGCTGGCCCCGGCCGTCTCCGCCCCGGGCCGGCGCCTCCTCCACCAGCGAGGTGACGGCCTCCACGATGTGCCCGGCGTCGATGCCGGCGGCGTCCAGCAGCTCCGCGGGCTCGCCGGAGCCGGGCATCTTCGTCACCGCGAGCCGCACCACCGTGGGCAGCTGCTCGCGCTCGCCGGTGAAGGCCTCCAGCACCGCGTCCGCCAGGCCCCCTTCCGC
>JAFADT010000122.1 GCA_023424585.1 Pseudomonadota bacterium | reverse complement strand
CACTTCGTCGTGCAACCCTCGCCGCACGCGGCCCCGATGCCTATCTCCTTGAGCATGCCCTCCCTGAAGCTGGCGCATCTTTCGGATCTCCACCTGGACATGAGCCGCGAGAGCGACGCTTCCGCGTCCTCACTGGTGAAGGCCCTGGTGGCGCAGGAGGTGGATCACGTGGTGGTCACGGGAGACCTCACGCACCGTGGCTCGCACGCCGAGTTCCAGCGCTTCCGTGAACACTTCGCGCCCTGGCTGGAGACCGGGCGCCTCACCTTCATCCCCGGCAACCACGACCGGCCCGGCGAGGACGTGGGCAGCGGGTTCATGCAGGGTCGCAAGGTCCACACGGTGGAGACGGCGGGACTCTTCCTGGTCTGCGTGGACTCCACCGGGGAGCACAACCGCAACTACTTCCACAGCCACGGAGAGCTGACGGAGGGCGTCGTGGACGAGGTGGACCGGGCGCTGGGGGCCGCGCCCGGGGACGCGCTGGTGGCGGTGCTGCTGCACCACCACGTGCTGCCGCTGCCGCTGGAGAGCTTCCCGGAGTGGATCGCCACCAGGCTCGGGCTGCCCCACGCGTCGGAGCTCGCGTTGGGAAGTCGACTGCTGGAGCGCGTGGGCGGCCGGTGCGACCTGGTGCTGCACGGCCACCGGCACGTCCCCAGCGAGGCGGACCTGGGCCGCCCGGGCGAGCGCGCGTTGCGCGTCTACAACTCGGGCAGCAGCACGGACCTGATGCGCTTCCGCGTCTTCAGCCATATGGCCGGGCAGCTGGTGGGCGAGCCCGCGTGGTGCCAGGCATCGGAGCCGGCGAAGCCGCGCACGGCGGTGCACAACGTCAGGCCCGCCCTCCAGTACCTGGTGGGCCAGCTGGGCATGGCGCTGTTCTAGGGCTCGCCCGGCCGCCTGCTTCCGGACGAACCGACGCGCACGCGGTCGCGAATGCCCGTGGCCCCCGGGAGGTTCTCCCCAGGTCAGGAGGATGCTTGGGGCGACTCGCGGTGGACGACGGTTCTCGGAAGGTCCTGGTCGTGGACGACGACGCGGACTGGCGGGAGTTCCTCCGGGTGAGCCTGGAGGACCTCGGCTATGAGACCACCGAGGCGGCGGACGGCCAGGAGGCGCTCGACTCGCTGAAGCGGGGCGAGCGCTTCGGGGTCATGCTGCTGGACCTGAACATGCCGGGCATGAGCGGCCTGGAGGTGGTGGCGAAGCTGCCGCGCGCGGCGACGAACCCGCGCATCGTCTTCCTCACCTCCGCGGCGGCCCAGGATGTGGGCAGCGCGCTCATGTCCGGTCCCCACTACTACCTGCCCAAGGGAGCGAGCCGCGACCAATTGTCGCTGCTTCTACAGTCGCTGGGGGTGTAGGACAGGAGGCGCCCCCGCCGACGCTGGCGGGGGTCCACCCGCGTGGAGGTCCGCCATCGTCACGGAGCTCGTCATCATCCTGCTGCTGGTGCTGGCCAACGGCGTCTTCGCGGGCGCCGAGCTGGGCCTCCTCTCCGTGCGCAAGACGCGGCTGAAGGAGCTGCTGGAGCAGGGCAACAAGTCCGCCAGGGCGGTGGCGGCGCTGCGGGATGATCCGGAGCGGCTGCTCGCCACGGTGCAGATCGGCATCACGGTGATTGGCTCCACGGCGGCGGCCTTCGGCGGCGCGAGCATCGCGCAGCGGCTGGCGGTCCTGCTGGCCGGGCTGGGCGTGCCGGAGGCCACCGCGAGCCAGGTGGCGTTCGCGGGGGTGGTCGCGCTGGTGTCGTACCTGTCGCTGGTGCTGGGGGAGCTGGTCCCCAAGTCCCTGGCGCTGCGCTTCTCCGAGCAGTACGCGCTGACGCTGGGCCGGCCGCTCAAGGCGCTCGCATGGGTGATGCGGCCCCTGGTGTGGTTCCTCACCGCGAGCTCCAACGTGGTGCTGAAGCTCTTCGGGGACAAGACGAACTTCTCCGAGTCGCGCCTGTCGCCGGACGAGCTGCTCCAGCTGGTGGAGGAGGCGTCGAAGCAGGGCACGCTGGATCCGCGCGCGGGGGAGATCGCGTCGCGGGCCTTCGAGCTGGGGGACCTGACGCTGGGCGAGGTGATGGTGACGCGCGAGCACATCGTCGCGCTGCGCCGCCACGCGAGCAACGAGGAGATCCGCCAGGTGCTGCTGGAGCACGGGCACTCGCGGATGCCGGTGTACGAGGGCACGCTGGACAACGTGGTGGGCTACATCGTGGCCAAGGACCTGCTGGGCGTGGCCTGGGAGGGGCACCTCATCGTCCTGGAGGACGTGCTGCGCCCGCCGCTGTTCCTGGTGGAGTCCATGCGCGCCATCGCGGCGATGAAGGAGCTCCAGCGCCGGCGGATGCAGCTGGCCGTGGTGGTGGACGAGCACGGCGGCGTGGTGGGGCTGGTGACGGTGGAGGACCTGGTGGAGGAGCTGGTGGGGGACATCCTCAGCGAGTCCGAGACGCCCGAGGAGCGCGTGCGGCGCGAGGGCCCCACCGTCGCGGTGGTGCAGGGCGAGGCGAGCCTGCGCGAGGTGAACCGCGCGCTGGGGCTGGAGCTGGAGGAGAGCGAGGACTACTCCACCGTCGCGGGGCTGTGCATCGCGCTCGCGGGGGGCGCCATCCCTGAGCCGGGCGCGCGGCTGTCCCTGCCGGACGGCACGGTGCTGGAGGTGGTGGAGGCCTCGCCGCGCCGGGTGCGCGAGGTGCGCGTCCACCTACCGGAGCAGCCCGCGCAATCGGAGGCATGACCCGCGTCGAAGTGTTCCATTCGAATCGGACACGTGCCCTGGGATCGCGTTGCTGCCGCAGCGCCCGGTCTCTGATATGCGCGAGGGACCTTTCCCCGCCCCCGGGAGGCTCGCGCCGCGGATGTCGTCATCCCCTCCACGTATCGCCTTCGCCATCGAGACGACGCTCGGCAACGCGGTGTTCCTGCACAACCTCCAGCGGGCCATGGCGCGCCGCGATGACGTCGTGCCGGTGTGGCTGCCCATCGACGAGCACGCGGATGACGTCTGGGAGCAGCTGCCGCTGGTGCGCTCGCGGCTGTCGGTGCGCGGGGGGCTGCGGACGCGCAGCGCGCTGCACCGGGCCTCCGCGCGGGAGCCGGTGCGGGCCGCGGTGGTGCACACGCAGCGGCTGGCGCACCTGGCGCACGACTTCATGCGCCAGGTGCCGAGCGTCATCTCCACGGACGCGACGCCGAGCGGGCTGGAGGACTACCTGCGCTACTACGGCCTGCGCACGCAGCACGCGGGCTGGGTGGGCCGGGCGAAGCACGCGCTGCACCGGCGCACGTACGCCATCGCGAAGGGGATGCTGTCCTTCTCGCAGTTCACCAAGCGCTCGCTGGTGGAGGAGTACGGCGTGCCGGACGCGAACGTGCACGTCGTGTGGCCCAGCGTGGACACGGCGCTGTGGCGGCCCGCGCCGGAGAAGAAGCCCGGGGACGGCGTGGTGCGGCTGCTCTTCGTGGGAGGAGACCTGGGGCGCAAGGGCGGGAAGCTGCTCTTGCGCTGGGCGCGGGAGACACGGCGAAGGAACTGGCGGCTGGACGTGGTGACGTCCGCCTCCTTCGAGGCGCCGCCGGGGGTGCGCGTCCACGTGGGGGTGAAGCCGAACTCGCCGGAGCTGATCCGCCTGGCCCAGGCGGCGGACCTCTTCGTGCTGCCGACGATGGCGGACATGTCGTCCTGGGCCATCGCGGAGGCGAAGGCGGCGGGCCTGGCGGTGGTGACGACGCCCGCCGGCGGCGTGGGGGAGCTGGTGCGCGACGGCGTGGACGGGCGCGTCGTGCCGGTGGGCGACTACGCGGCGCTGGCGAACACGCTGGACGCGCTGGTGCAGCAGCCGGACACCCTGGCGGCCATGGGACGGGAGTCGCGCCGCATGGCGGAGCAGCACATGGACCTGGACGCGACGTGCGCGCGGATGCTCGCGTTCATCCGCCAGGTGACGGGCGTCTGAGCGGAGGACCATGCGCCGCCTCCATCCCGCCCTGGAACATATCCACCCGCAGGCCCGGGGCGGCCCGATGGACCGCCAGCTCCGGATCACCCTGCACTTCCACCCGGATGCCATCTTCGAGGGCGGCGGCGTCCTGGCGGCGATGCGGCGGGACGGCCTGTACCGCTCCCAGTTCGAGACGCGCACGAGCAACGGAGGGCTCACGGCGTTTCCCGGCGGTGCCCGCTGGCGGTGGGAGAGCCGCCTCTTCAACGGCTTCTATGACGCGCGCCACGCCAGTGAGCGCCCCAAGTATGGCTCGCTCGACTTCCGGCGCGACCCGTACGGCGGCTCGCCGCGCTTCGGCTCCAGCTACTTCCGGCTCACGGAAGGCGCGCTGGACCGCGCCAGCTTCTGCTTCCCGGACAGCGTCTTCGAGCCCACGTCCTTCGGGACCTCCGAGCGGATGGCCCTGGTTGGCCTGGCGGAGGCCGCGCGGTTCGAGGATCCGCTGGACTGGTACATCGAGGCCCACGTCCATGGCGACCTCCGGATTCCGGAGGACATCGAGGCCCTGGTGCTCGACCCCAGCTACGCGGGGACCCCCGTCGAGGACGAGGCGCGCGCGCTGGGCGTCCGCGTGGAGTGGCATCCGGGCCATGCCGTCACGTTGAGCACGCTGCGCCAGCACCCGGGCTACCGGGGCGAGGACACCCTCCGGCTCGCGGAGCGGCTCGCGGAGGACGAGCGCCTCACGCCGCGCATCCTGGGCCGGGCGCGCGCGGACGCGTCGGTGGAGCCGCAGCAGCTCAAGAAGCTCTGGCATTGCACGGCCCGCTTCGGACGAGCCTGGGACTGGCCCGCTCCGCCCCAAAGCTGAGGTCTGGGCTCCCGGACACCCGTGCGCTGGGCCTGGAATGCGTGCTTGCGTCGCCTGGGGACTTCGGTTACTCCTCCGGCACCGGAAAGCGGTTCTGCGCGATTAGCTCAGCTGGATAGAGCGTTGGCCTCCGGAGCCAAAGGCCGCAGGTTCGAATCCTGCATCGCGCGCAGACGTGAGGGCCCGGAATCATTGGGAGAAATCCCAGGGATTCCGGGCCTTTGCCTTTCCGCGTGGCGGCTCGTGCACAGCGGGCGCGGGCTCCTGTCCGCTCGCCGCGTGTGATGGACTAGACCTGGGGGACATGAACCGCGCTCCCCTGCTATCCGCTGGTCTCCTCGCCGCCTGCCTGGCCTGCACGGAGTCACCCCGGACGCCCGAGGCGTCCCCCACCCCGAGCCCGACCATGCCCACCCCGCCCAAGCCCGCCCCGCCGCCTGCCCCACCTGCCTCCAAGCCGAGCGGGGTCAGCGCTCCGGCCGCGGCGTCGTGCTCGGCGAGCCGCCTGAACCCCATCCCCAGGCCCCCCGCGAAGCCCCTGCCCCCGGCCGTGGCGTCCATGCGCGAGCGCATCATCAAGGCCGCCGTGGCGTGCGACTACGCGGGCCTCCAGAAGCTGGGCGACGAGAAGGGCCAGAGCGTGCGCTTCTCCTACGACCCCGACCAGGACATGGCCACCACCTGGCGCATCCAGGAGGAGTGGCAGGAGAGCCCGCAGCCGGTGCTGGCGCGGCTGGTCCACGTCCTCAACCTCCCCTTCTTCCAGGAAGGGGACGTCTACTGGTGGCCCACCGCCTTCCGCAAGGACGCCACCGACGGGGACTTCGCGCTGCTCCAGGGCATCTACCCAGACGAGATGATCGCCGACATGCGCAAGGAGAAGAGCTACATCGGCATGCGCGTGGGCATCTCCGCGGACGGGGACTGGCAGGCCGCCATCCAGGGTGACTGAGGCCCTCCGCGGCGCCCCTTCCCTCCGAAGCGCCGCCACGCTGGCCGTGCTTCACGAGCCCTGACGCGTCCACGCCTCGGGGGCGTCCGCGCCAGACGGATGGGTCAGGAATGCCCTCCAGGAAATCTTTGGATTCAAGGCAGCTCGGCTTGCCTGCCGTGGCCGGTCCCGTGCAAAACGCACGGCGCACCCCCGGCCCCAGGTCAAGGGAGTTCGCTCCATGGATGAAGTCATTGTTCAGCTGAAGGCATTGGCCCTGACTGAAGCGCTCCCCCTGCTGCTCAAGGTCATCGGGGCGCTGTTCCTCTGGTTCATCGGGCGGACGATCATCGCCGGCTTCCGCAAGGTGCTGGACCTGGGCCTTCAGCGGCGGCAGCTGGACCCCACGCTGATCCGCTACGTCGGGTCGCTCTTCACCGGCACGCTCACGCTGATGCTGATCGTCGGCATCCTGGGGCTGATGGGCGTGGAGACGACGTCCTTCGCCGCGTTGATCGCCGCCGCGGGCATCGCGATCGGCGCCGCGTGGTCCGGCCTGCTGGCCAACTTCGCCGCGGGCGTCTTCCTCCTGGTGCTGCGCCCCTTCCGCGTGGGCGAGGAGATCGAAGCCGGCGGCGTCGTGGGCATCGTCCAGGAGATCGGCCTGTTCGTCACCACGCTCGACACGTCCGACAACGTGCGGATCGCCGTGGGCAACAACCAGATGTTCAGCGACAACATCATCAACTACAGCCACCACCCGCACCGCAAGATGACGGTCAAGGTGCCGCTGGTGTACGGCGTGGACGTGCGGGTGCTGCAGCAGGCCCTGCTGGAGCGCCTGCCCACGGTGAAGGGCGTCCAGTCCACGCCCGAGCCCCAGGTGGAGATCGCGGAGTTCACCGTCCAGGGTCCCATCCTCGCGGTGTGCATCTTCTGCAAGCCCACCGAGTTCAACGACACGCAGGCCAACGTCGGCGATGCGATCGCGGAGGTCCTCCTGGCCGTGGGCTACACCGTTCCCATGCCGGCCCTGCTGGCCGCGCCGCCGCCGCCGCCGCTCGCGAAGGCGGGCTGAGCGCAGGACTGGAGGGCTCAGCGCGAGACGCCCCCGAGCCGGCGTCCCGCCTGAGCCCCCTCCAGGCGGGGGGACGCCCCCGCGAGCAGGTTCCCCTCGGAGCGACACCGTGAGTCCTTCCGGTGGCATGTTCGGGGATCCCATCACTTCCAATAAATACTCGAATTCACTCGGACTTCCGGCAGGGCGCCCCCATGACAGCTCGGCTGCCCACGGAATACTGTGGCCAGTGTGAATTTGCCCCACCCTCCCGCTTCTCCCGAGAGAGCAGCACAGGGCGTCAAGCTCGAGTCAGCAGCAGGCCCGACCTCTCGCGCACGCCGATCCCGCTGTGGCGCCCGCGACGGCGCCCCCGAGTGCGGAGTCCATGAGCCGAGCCAGGCGCTGTCGAAGCGCGGCACCGCCCTCTTCAACGTGCCCATGGCCGTGCGCCAGGACGGCCCTCTCGACGTGGCCGTCCTGGAGCGTGCCCTGCGCGAGGCGGTGCGCCGTCACGAGGTGCTGCGCACCCCCTCCCGCGAGGACGCTTCCGGCCCCGTGCAGGTGGTGTCCCCGGAGCCCGTGCTCACCCTGGAGCGCAGGGACCTCACGGGCGCGCCTCAGGATGAGGCCCGGCGCCTGGCGCGTGAGGCCCCGACGTGGAGAGGCTGCGGAGGCTCCGCGCACGTGCGTCGCGCAGCGCGCCGCGCCCGTCCACGGGGAGCTGAAGCCCGCCGCTCCGGCTGGGAACGGCGCGGGAATTCCGCGCCCAGGAAGCCAGGAGCACCGCACGGATCATCCAGCGCGCTCCTTGGTGGCCCCAACTCGTCAGGACCTCACCTGAGATCCGGCTTTTCGGGTCGGGTGGCCGCGCCGACGTCAGAGCCCCCTCCTATGGTGGGGGCCGTAAACACGGGGATTTACTCACCCCGTGTGATGCCTCAGGAGCGCCGAGCCGTCCTCATGACACGTCATGTTGTTAGCGAATAATGTAGCCACCGCGAGCAAGCCCACCGCCGCACTCCCCCCGTGAGAGCGGCGCGTAACGGCAATCCGGTATCAGCAGCAGTCCGAGTTCTCACGAGCCCCACCGTCCCGGGTGGCGCTCGTGCGTAATGGCATCCCCGAGTGCGGAGTACATGAGATGAGCCAGGAGCTGTCGAAGCGGATCGCGAACCTCTCACCGGAGAAGCGCGCCGAGTTGCTCAAGAAGATGGCCGCGCAGAAGGCCTCCGCCGGCGCCTCCGCCCAGGGCCTCATCCCGGTGCAGGACCGCTCGCGTCCGCTGCCCCTCTCCTTCGCGCAGCAGCGCCTCTGGTTCATCGACCAGCTTCAGCCCGGCACCTCGCTCTTCAACGTGCCCATGGCCGTGCGCCTGGACGGCCCTCTCGACGTGGCCGTCCTGGAGCGCGCCCTGCGCGAGGTGGTGCGCCGCCACGAGGTGCTGCGCACCACCTTCCGCGAGGACGCTTCGGGCCCCGTGCAGGTGGTGTCCCCGGAGCCCGTGCTCACCCTGGAGCGCCGGGACCTCACGGGCGCGCCTCCGGATGACGCCTGGCGCCTGGCGCGTGAGGCCGCGGCGCAGCCCTTCGATCTCGCCAGGGGGCCGCTGCTGCGCGCGCTGCTGCTGACGTCCGCGCCAGCGGAGCACCTCCTCGTCGTGGTGGTGCACCACATCGTCTCGGACGGTTGGTCCATGACGCTGCTGGTGCGCGAGGTGGCGCTCCTCTACGGCGCGCTCGCGCGTGGACAGGCGGCGCCGCTGCCTCCGCTGGGCATCCAGTACGCGGACTTCGGCGTCTGGCAGCGCGAGTGGTTGCAGGGGCCCCGGCTGGAGAAGCAGCTCGATTACTGGAAGCGCCAGCTGGCCGGCGTGCCCTCCGCGCTGGAG
>JAFADT010000069.1 GCA_023424585.1 Pseudomonadota bacterium | reverse complement strand
GCGGTGAGTGGGAACGAACGCCGTCAGACGCACTGGTCCGGCAGTCGGACTGGGAAGCGACGGCCAGTAGGCGCCACGGACGCGGCCTCCTGAACGGGAAGCGCGCTCCGGAAGCACGCCCACGAGTCCGAAAACCTGCCGCCGGCCCCTGCGGAGAATCGTCTCCGCCAGGGCGGTACCCCGGGCCCTCGCGGGAAGGTCCGGCAACCCTTCGCGGTCCACGCGTCCGCCACCGCCCGTGCCCCGGGCCCGGGAGCCGTGTGTCCCGGTGTCCCTTCCGCACGCGGCGCGCACGGCCGCTCGGGCCTGGAGTCCCTCCTCATGACGTCCCCTTCCCTCCCCCCGTCCGCCACGGAGACCCGCATGGTGGACATGGTCTTCCCGGATCAGACCAACCACTACGGCACCCTCTTCGGCGGACAGGCGCTGCGCTTGATGGACATGTCCGCGTTCATCACCGCCAGCCGCTACGCGCGGCGCACCGTCGTCACCGCGTCCAGCGAACGCGTGGACTTCCACACCCCCGTGCGCCAGGGCCAGTTGGTGGAGCTGGTGGGCCGCGTCGTCGCCACCGGCCGCACCTCCCTCACCGTGGACGTGGAGCTGTTCGCCGAAGACCTCCTGTCCGGCGCACGACAGCTGTGCACGCGCGGACGCTTCATCCTCGTCGCGCTCGACGCGGAGCGCCGTCCCACCGCCGTGCCGCCGCTCGCGCCGGAGAACCAGACATGACAGACATTGCCTTGACACCTGAAACAAGCCGGGCGTATAGACGACGCCATGCTGGTGCCTGGGTTTGCCCAGGCTGAAAAGGGAACCCGGTCCGAAGCCGGGGCTGCCCCGCAGCGGTAGGTGAGAACGACCGCCGTCCATGACACTGGCGCCCACGTGGGCGCTGGGAAGTGACGGCCAGTAGGAACTCCGGCACCCCGGTGCCGGACGCGCTCACGAGCCCGAAGACCTGCCCGCATCCGTGCCGTGGGAGACATCCACGGACGGTTCGACCTGGAGCCCCGAGGGAGGGCGGGAAGGTCCGCGCAAGGCCTTGTTTCCACAGGACTTTGCCCGGCACGTTCCCTCCTCATCCCTCCTGTCTCCAGCCACCCGCGGGGGTGGGGGTCGGTGTCTTCGGGCCCTCACGCGGCCCGGGTGCGCGGCGTCGCGCCTGGACACCCCTCCCTCCACCTTCGCGGGCCATTGGCCGGGCGACGCGGGTCGCCCGTGAGGACGGACGACGATGCGTGGAACACCGCGGAGACGGCGCGAGGCAGTGACAGGACACGGGAGCCAGACACGGCGCGCCAGCCCCCGGGTGCGGCGCCGCTGACGACGTCCTCCGTTTCGCGACGCAATTCCTTTCATCCACCGTGGCCGCGTCCCGCGCGCGCCGCCAGGGGAGCCGTCTGCCTTTGAACGCCATCCGCTACCCCGACGGGAACGTGCTCCTGCGCAACCTGTCGCGCGAGTTCCCCGTCGTCACCCACGGCGAGGGCGTCTACCTGTACGACGCCCAGGGCCGCCGCTACCTGGACGGCTCGGCGGGCGCGCTGGTGGCCAGCGTGGGCCACGGCAACCGCGAGGTGGCGGACCGCATCCATGCGCAGCTGCTTCAGGTCGCGTACGTCAACGGCACCCACTTCACGACGGAGGTGACCGAGGCGCTGGCCACGCGCCTGTGCGCGCACGCGCCCGCGGGGCTGAGGCGGGCGGCCTTCCTCGGCTCGGGGTCGGAGGCCATCGAGGCGGCCGTGAAGTTCGCGCGGCAGCTGTGCGTGGAGCGGGGCCAGCCCCAGCGCACGCGCGTCATCACCCGCGTGCCCGGCTACCACGGCAACACGCTCTACGCGCTGTCCATGTCCGGACGGCCGCACTACCAGACGTTCTTCGGCCCCCTGCTGTCGGAGGTCGTCACCACGCCCGCGCCCTACCCCTACCGCTGCGGCCTGGAGGACTACGCGCGGGACGGCGCCGCGCACTACGCGCGGCTGCTGGAGGAGACGCTCCAGCGCGTGGGGCCGGACACCGTCGCGGCGTTCGTCGCGGAGCCGGTCATCGGCTCGTCGGCGGGCGCGGCCGTGCCGCCGCCCGGGTACTTCGAGCAGGTCTCCGCCATCTGCCGCCGCCACGGCATCCTGGTCATCGCCGACGAGGTGATGTGCGGCTGCGGGCGCACCGGGCGCTTCTTCGCGAGCGACCAGGTGGGGCTCACGCCGGACCTGCTGGTGCTGGGCAAGGGCCTGAGCGGCGGCTACGCCCCGCTGAGCGCGGTGCTGGTGCGCGAGGACCACCTGGAGGAGCTGCGCCAGGGCTCCGGCGGCTTCATGCACGCGCAGACGTACCTCCAGGCCCCGTGCATGACGGCCGCGGGCGTGGCGGTGCTGGACTACTACGAGCGGCACGACCTGGTGGCGCACGCCGCGCGCGTGGGCGCCCACCTGCAACGCCGCCTGCGCGAGGTCCTCCTGCCCCTGCCCCACGTGGGCTCCGTGCAGGGCGTGGGGCTGATGGCGGGCGTGGAGCTGGTGGAGGACAAGGCCACGAAGCGGCCCTTCCCGCGCACGCGCAAGGTGGTGGAGGGGCTGCTCGCGGAGCTGTTCTCGCGGGGGCTCGTCCTCTGGCCCAACACCGGCCACGCCGACGGGACGAACGGCGACCTGCTGATGGTGGGCCCGCCGCTGATCATCACCGAGCCCCAGGTGGACGAGCTGGTGGACCTGCTCGCCCGGGGCCTGACCCGTTTCCTGGAGCGGCCATGACCTTTCGCATCACCTATTCGGTGTTGGACGCGGACCTGACGGAGCTGCACGCGCGCTTCGACGCGGCGCTCGCCACGGTGCGCGCCCGCCTGGGCGCGGAGCACCCGTCGTGGATCGCCGGCAAGGCGCACGCGAGCGGCGACCTGCTGGACAGCCGCAATCCCTCGCGGCCGTCGGAGGTGGTGGGCCGCTTCCACCGCACCGCGCCCGGCGAGGTGGGGCGCGTGGTGCTCGCGGCCAAGGAGGCCCAGCGCGCGTGGGGCGCCACCGCGTGGGAGGAGCGCGTCCGCATCCTGCGCCGCGCCGCGGACCTCATCTCCGAGCGCCGGTGGGAGCTGGCCGCGGGGATGACGCTGGAGGTGGGCAAGAACCGGCTGGAGGCGCTGGGCGACGTGGAGGAGTCCGCGGACCTGCTGCGCTACTACGCCGGCCAGGTGGAGTCCGCGCGCGGCTTCCACCTGCCCATGGCGCGCCTGTCCCCCCGCGAGGACACGCGCAGCGTGCTGCGTCCCTACGGCGTCTTCGTCGTCATCTCCCCGTTCAACTTCCCGCTCGCGCTGGCCGCCGGGATGAGCGCGGGCGCGCTGCTGGGCGGCAACGCGGTCATCCTCAAGCCCAGCGAGGACGCCCCCGGCTGCGCCGAGGGCCTCTTCCAGGCGCTGCGGGACGCGGGCCTGCCGGACGGCGTGCTCCAGGTGGTGCATGGCGAGGGGGAAGGCCTGGGCTCCGCGCTCGTGCGCCACCCCGCGGTGGACGGCGTCGCCTTCACCGGCAGCACCCGGGTGGGCATGGAGCTGTTCCGCGTCCTCACCGAGCAGCACGTGCGGCCCGCGCTGCTGGAGCTGGGGGGCAAGAACGCGGCCATCGTCTGCCAGGACGCGGACCTGGAGGCGGCGGTGGAGGGCTGCCACCGCTCCGCGTTCGGCATGTCCGGCCAGAAGTGCAGCGCGCTGTCGCGCATCTACGTGCACGAGGACGTGCGCCAGGACTTCGTCGAGCGGCTGGCCCGAAAGGCCCGCGACACGGTGGTGGGGGACCCCGCGCTCGCGTCCGTCTTCATGGGCCCGGTCATCAACGCGGCCTCCGTCCGGCGCTTCGAGCAGGCGGTGGCGGAGGCGCGGCGCGGCGGCACCGTGCACGCGGGCGGCGACAGGCCGGCCCTGGACGCGGCGCTGGCGCATGGCCACTTCGTGGCGCCCACGGTGGTGGAGCTGCCCCACGCGCACCGGCTGATGCGCGAGGAGCTGTTCCTGCCCTTCGTCGGCGTGGCCTCCTTCCGCTCGCTGGACGAGGCGCTGGCGCTGACCAACGACAGCGCCTACGGCCTCACCGCCGGCATCTTCAGCGCGGCCCCGGACACGGTGGAGGCGTTCATGGCCCGCGCGGAGGCGGGCGTGCTCTACGCCAACCGCCGCACGGGCGCGACGACGGGCGCGTGGCCCGGCGTGCAGCCCTTCTGCGGCTGGAAGGGCAGCGGCTCCACCGGCAAGGGCGGCTGCGGTCCCTATTACGTCTCGCAGTTCATGCGCGAGCAGTCCCAGACCCGGATGGGTTGACCTGGAAGCCCTCATGCACCCGCTCTATCCCGAAGTGAAGGTCGTCCCCCCGGGGCCCAACGCCCGCGCCATCATCGACGTGGACCGGCGCTACACGTCGCCCTCGTACATCAAGGAATACCCCCTGGTGGTGGAGCGGGGCGAAGGCCCCTGGGTGTACGACGTGGACGGCAACCGCTTCCTGGACTTCATGGCGGGCATCGCCGTGGCGTCCACGGGGCACGCCCACCCGCACGTGGTGAAGGCCATCCAGGAGGCCGCGGGCCGCTTCCTCCACATCTGCGGCACGGACTTCTACTACGACGGCTTCTCGCGCCTGTGCGAGCGGCTCGCGGGCTACCTGCCCCAGATGGGCCCGAAGAAGGTCTTCCTCACCAACTCCGGCACGGAGGCGGTGGAGGGCGCGCTCAAGCTGGCGCGGCACCACACGCGCCGGCAGACAATCATCGCCTTCAAGGGCGGCTTCCACGGCCGCACCTATGGCGCCATCTCCCTCAACTCCTCCAAGGTGGCCCAGCGCGCCTTCTTCGGCCCGCTGCTGCCGGGCGTGCTGCACATCCCCTACGCCAACCCGTACCGCTGCGGGAACGGCTGCGAGCCTGGCGCGTGCGGCGACGCGTGCAACCCGGTGCGCCTCCTGGAGACGGACTGGTTCGTCAACCACGTGGACCCCCGCGAGGTGGCCGCCATCTTCGTGGAGCCCATCCTGGGCGAGGGCGGCTACGTGGTGCCGCCCACGGGCTTCCTCCAGGAGCTGCGCCGGCTGTGCGACGCGCACGGCATCCTGCTGGTGTTCGACGAGGTGCAGTCCGGCATCGGCCGCACGGGCCACATGTTCGCGGCGGAGCACTTCGGGGTGATGCCGGACATCGTGCTGTCCGCCAAGGGCATCGCGTCCGGCATGCCGCTGGGGGCCATCATCGCGCGGGAATCCGTGATGACCTGGCCGCGCGGCTCGCACGGCAGCACCTACGGCGGCAACCCGGTGTGCTGCGCCGCCGCGCTCGCCACGCTGGACGTGGTGGAGGGCCTGCTGGGCAGCGTGCGCGAAGTGGGCGAGCACCTGGTCTCCGGACTCCGGGCGCTCCAGCGCGGGCACCCCGTCATCGGCGACGTGCGCGGCGTGGGGTTGATGGTGGGCGCGGAGTTCGTGCAGCCCGGCACCCGCGAGCCCGCGTCCGCGTATGTCGCGGACCTGGAGCAGCTCGCGTTCCAGAAGGGCCTGCTGCTGCTGTCGTGCGGCAAGTCCACCATCCGCTTCGCCCCCCCGCTGGTGGTGGGACGGCACGAGGTGGACGTGATGCTGGGCATCCTGGGCGCGTGCCTCCAGGAGCTGGACGCGCGCCATGGCCTGAAGGCGAGCTGACATGGACAAGCGCTGCTCGATGAAGGAGGCCATCGCGGCCTCCGTGCACGATGGCGACGCAATCGTCATCGACGGGTTCACCCACCTCATCTGCTTCGCGGCGGGGCATGAGCTCATCCGCCAGGGCCGGCGGAACCTCACCGCCATCCGGCTCACGCCGGACCTCGTCTATGACCAGCTCATCGAGGCCGGCTGCGTGAAGCGGCTGGTGTTCAGCTGGGCCGGCAACCCGGGCGTGGGCAGCCTGCACGCGCTCCGGCGGCGCAGCGAGGCCGGCTGCGCGGAGCGGCTGGAGCTGGAGGAGTACTCGCACTTCGGGCTGCTGTCGCGCCTCCAGGCCGCGGCCGCGGGGCTGCCGTTCTGGCCGCTCGACAACTACTACGGCGGCGACATCGCGCGGGTGAACGCGAACATCCGCACGGTGCGCTGCCCGTACACGGAGCGGGAGCTGGCCACGGTGCCCGCGCTGCACCCGGACGTCACCATCCTCCACTGCCAGCGCGCGGACCCGGAGGGCAACGCGCAGGTGTGGGGCCTGCTGGGCTCCCAGAAGGAGGCGGCCTTCGCGGCGAAGCGGGTCGTCGTGGTGGCGGAGGAGATCGTCCCCACGGAGGTCATCCGCGCGGATCCGAACCGCACGGTGGTGCCCGGCATCCTCGTCAGCCA
>JAFADT010000003.1 GCA_023424585.1 Pseudomonadota bacterium | reverse complement strand
ACCGGCCAGGTCGTGGTGTCGGCGCCGAGCGACGGCCCGGGCGCCAACCCGCTGGGGTTCGCCCGTCGGGTCGTGGCCGTCACCGAGCAGGGTGAGTCCCTCGTCGTGGAGACGGAGGCCGCGGCGCTCCGGGACATCGTCACGGGAGAGCTGCGGCTCACGTTCGACTACGCGAACATGCAGGCGGTGGACATCTCGAAGCTCGACCTCGAGTGGGCCGCCAGCCATCTGTATGTCGACGCGAACGTGATGTCCTCCAGCGTCGAGGGCAACCCGGACGACGTGCCCATGCCCCCGCTCCAGGAGGAGGGGGAGGAGGGGGACGAGGGCCAGCGAAATGCCCTCTTCCTGGGCTCCATCTGGAATGTCATCACCGCGGTGGGCGAGGCGGTGGGCGGCGCGGCCCAGGCGGTGGCCCAGGCGGCAGTGGATGTCTGGAAGGCCGTGACGGTCGATGGCATCACCACGGGCGTGGACATCAAGCCGGAAATCAAGAACGACTACGCCAGCACCCTGTTCACGCTCAAGTACGAGAAGGACTTCAACGAGGCGGGAAAGACGCCGATCCAGCTCTCCCTCCAGGGGAGCGGCAAAGCGGCGGTGGCCTATTCCTTCAACCCGGGCGCGCAGGTGGAGGTGAAGGTGCCCGCCATCCTATCGGGTGGGGCCGATTCCACCAGCATGTCGCTGAACGTCAACAGCAAGGCAAGCCTCACGCTCGACCTCGAGGCCATCATCAATGCCAAGATCGCCTCCGCGGGTGGGAAGAGCGGCAAGGAGCTCCAGGACAAGCTCGCGGAGCGAACCAAGTTCGCCGAGGAGGTCCTCACCCAGGCGAAGCTGAAGTACCTGGGCCACCCGGACATGCGGCCCGCGGGGGGCTGGAAGCGCAACATCCTCGTCACCAAGCCCGCGGTGCAGACCGTCCTCGTCGGGCCCGTGCCGGTCGTCTTCACCCAGACCATCCAGGTGGACCTCGAGTGCGGATTCGAGGCGAAGGCGGGCATCAAGGCCACCTTGCATCATGAGCAGAACGCGACCTTCAAGTTCAAGGCGACCTACAAGGACGGCAAGCTGACGACCGAAGAACCCGAGCTCTCGAAGAAGAAGAACACCAAGGCGAGCGTGACGGGCGAAGGCAGCCTGGCGGTCGTCTGCGGGCTCATTCCCCGCCTGAATGTGTATGTGTACGATGCCCTCGGGGTGAATGCCGGTGTGCGGGCGTCGTTGGTGGCCAGCGCGAAGTATGCGTCACGCTGCGTGGAGAACAAGGCGAAGGCGGACATCACCCTGGGGCTCGACGGCAATCTCGGTGTCCAGGTGGGTGGGCGAGTCCAGCCGCCGGGGACGAGCTATGCGGGCTCCTCGGGGGTGGGGCTCGGGTGGGACATTGGCCCCGTGGAGCTCGCCAACTTCCAGTTCCCGCTCGTGGATCCGCTCAAGTTCACCTTGAAGGATGGCCTGGGCTACTGCTCGGACACGTGCGGGAACAAGAAGCGCGATGGCTTTGAAACGGATGTGGACTGCGGCGGCGGCTCCTGCGGTGCCTGCGCCAAGGGCAAGGCGTGCTCGGTCAACTCGGACTGCGCGGTCGGCTACTGCAACGCGGGGACATGCTCGGATGGAAACCACTGCGCCAACGGTATCGTGGACGGGGACGAGACCGGCGTTGACTGCGGCGGCGCGCGCTGCGGGGCCTGCGCGAACAAGCAGGGCTGCATCCGCCCCGCGGATTGCGCCTCCGGGTTCTGCAAGAAGCCCGCGACGTCCGGCATCGACTTCGGAACCTGCGTGCAGAACCACTGCAAGAGTGGCGTCATGGACGCGGACGAGAGCGGCGTCGACTGCGGCGGGAAGGACTGCCCCAAGTGTGAGCTGAAGGCGCGCTGCTCGGTGTCGGAGGACTGCACCTCGGGCGTGAGCGACGGCGTCTTCTGCGTCCCGAGCACCTGCAAGGACTACAAGAAGTCCGGAGGGGAGACGGACGTGGACTGCGGCGGGCCCATCTGCGCGCGTTGCAAGAAAAGCCAGATATGCGCGACGACCTCCGACTGCATGCTGCAACAGGACGGCGAGCACCTGTATTGCTCCGACGTATTCGGCCCGTTCGGGGCGCGCTGCATCCCCTCGATGTGCGATGACGGGAAGGAGAGCTGGGACGAGGCCGATGTGGACTGCGGGGGGCCCTGCGCAGCGTGTACTCAGGGCAAGAAGTGTCTCAAGCAGAGCGACTGCGCCACCGGCCTGACCTGCGACACGTCGACCTCGCCCCACCGCTGCGTGGCGTTCACCTGCGACGCGGGCAAGTACCTCGCCAACAATGTCTGTGTCGACGTGGGGCTTGGCTACTGGTCTCCCGCGAACTCCAACGAGCGCCGTGCCTGCACCAACGCGCCCGCGAACGCGGAGTACACGAGTCCGGCGGCGACCCAGGCCAACTGTCCCTGGACGTGCAAGACCGGGTACCGGCGCGACTCCACGGGCACGAAGTGCGAGGAGAGCAGCACGGCCCAACTGCTCACCTGCGCGGCGGACGAGGTGGCGGTGGGCATCCACGGGAGGGCGGGCTCGTGGCTGGACGCGCTCGGACTGCGGTGTGCCCGCTTCGACTCCGGAGCCATCATCGGCGCCGCGACGAGCGCCCCCGCGATTGGCGGCTCGGGGGGGACGGCCTTCACCCGGGACTGCGGGCCGGGCGCCGTCCTCGACCGGGTCGCGGGGGCCAATGGTTGGCTGAAGTCCCCCTTGAACCAGCCCTGGTGCAGTGAAACCAACCTCTCCACGGTCGTGGTGTCGTGCAGGAACCTCCAGACAGGTGAGATCGAATCGCTGCCCATCGTGGGCGGCGACACCGCCTGCAAGATGGCGAAGGGCATGTACGCCTTCCGATGCGGCGACAATGGCCTTGTCCGCGGCCTCGTGGTGGATAGCGAGAACACCTCCACGTATGTCGGCTACATGCTCGACATGAGCTGCCGCTAGCAGGTGGGTGTTGCCAGGCATTGAGCCTTCCCGCGTCCGCCGTGTCTTCGGCCTTGGCGGTCGCGGGAAGGAAGAGAAGCGAGACGGCCGCAATCGCTGAGTGCCAGGCCCACGACCCTTCACCGGGTCGTGGGCCTTTTTCATGTCCGCTCAGAAGACGGGAAGGCGCGCCTGATCAGGCCATGGACAGCCGAGTCTTGGTTTGTGAAAGAATGGCTGTGTATGGCCTGCGCCCGGCCGCCCCTGGCCGGGGGGCAGGGGCATCGTCACCAACTCCATGGAACACGCGGCCCGCATTGAACGGAACGTGCCATGTGCATGTCATGGCTATCAAGTCGTGCAATGCCTGTTTTGTCTGGATGACTAGGAATGGTGATTCGTTGTACCTGGGGCATACCTCATTGTTGGAGGTCTGATTGGGAAGCGGGTTTCTCCGCCATGGCACGTGGGGTGCACCGAGGGGGCGCAGTCCTTCCCACGGTGGGAGGATTTAGTACTCTGGGGGAGTAACGAATGCATCAGGCATGGAAGGCTGCCATTGCGGCGGCCACGGTTATGGTCGGCGGTGCTGCGCAGGCTCACGACTTCGTTGTCTTGAAGCTGGTCAACGGCTATCAGACATTCAACATCACCTCGTACCCGACGACGATCAACTTCACGACGGTCGCGCTCAATTCGCACCCGACGCTTCCTTCGACGCTGCTGACCGCGACGGACCCGCTGTTGGAGCCCTCGGGCTGGACGTTCACGCCCCCGCTTCCGCAGTCGGTGCCGGTGGGTGGGAACCTCATCTCCTACTACTCGTACACCATCAACAGCTTCGAAGATTGCGTCGCGCTGGGGAACGCGGATGACGACCCGACGACGCCCGGCCCGCTGCCGAACGCGTCGTTCACCAACACGTTCTTCGCCACGTGGGACAGCGGCACCGCGCAGAGCAGCGTGAAGGTGACGTGTCAGCCGGCGAACACGCTCCCCTGCGACAGCTCCCTGTACTACTCGGACAGCGCCCTGGGGCTGCCCAACACGACGCTCAGCAGGATGGACCCCGCCACGGCGGCGCTGACGCCGTTCTCCTCGGCGAACATGTTCTACTCCGCCACGGCCTTCAACCACCTGGATGGCTACATCTACGCCATCGACAACACGCTGCCGCTGAAGAACCTGGTGCGCATTGGCGCGGATGGTGTCGCCACCGTCGTCGGGCCCCTGCCGGAGCTGAACCTGCTGAACACGTACCCGGCCGGCACCGTCCTGGCTGACGGCACCTACCTCGTCTTCAGCGGCCCGGGCTTCGGCGTCATCCCGTCGTACGCCCGCATCAACCTGGCCACGGGCACCGTCATCAGCGCCGGGGTCGCCCCGACGCTGGCGAGCATCTTCGACTTCGCGACGAACCCGGTCGATGGCCAGGTGTATGGCTACAACCAGGTCACCCACCGCCTCACGCGGTTCGACCCGAACACGGGCGACACCACCGACTACGGCCCCATCGGGCCGCCGGACGGCCTCACCGGCCTGCCCGCGCTGTACTTCACGGTGACCGCCGCCGCCTTCGATGCCTCGGGGACGCTCTACGTCTACGGCAGCGACCTGACCGGCCTGATCCACCCCATCAACACCCTCTACGCCGTGGACGTGACGACCGGGACCTTCACGGCCGTCGCGACGGGCGCCGTGAGCATCAACGGCAACGAGAACTTCGCCTCCTGCCCGTTCCCCTCTCCGCTCGAGAAGAGCACGACCCGCAACGAGGGGTTCTTCAAGACGCATGAGCAGGCGGTGGCCGCGTGCCTCGCCAACGGCGGCAGCATCGACCTGGGCCGGATGGGTGTCGTGAACAGCGTGGAGGAGGCCATGGGCGTCCTGTGGCTCAGCCCCTCCGCGACGCAGCAGCGCGTCCCCCGGACGCAGGAGCAGTCCCTGCGCGTGAAGCTGGGGCGCCAGTCGCTCACCGCCACCTGCAACTCGCGGCTCTTCGGCGCGTCCACGCAGCCTGGAATCGACCGCGCCCGCGCGGTCATGGACTCCGGCAGCCGCGAGGACATGGAGGCCCAGCTGAACGAGCTGCGCGCGCTCAACGACAAGGGCGCCCGGTACGCCCTGCCCATGTCCTTCAATGGTGGGCCGGCGTCGGCGTCGCATGCCCTCTCCATCGCCCGCGAGCCGAAGAACAGCCTCTGAGCGCTGGGTTCAGACCTCGATTCCAAACATTCAGATTCTGGAGAACACGCACATGAAGAACTGGAAGCTGTGGATGGTGGCAGTGATGGGTGGGTTGAGCCTGATGGGCTGCGGTGAGCAGCAGGCTCCGAACGACGGCGCGGAGACCCCCGCGGCGCCGACGGGGTTCATGCCGGCCCTGTCGGACGACGTCCACGCGAACCTGGCGGAGAACCAGTACGAGGTGCGCATCCTGGGGGTGGGGTCCCACCGCTACCAGGGGGCCTACGTCAACGTGGACAGCATGACCGTGTCCGCCGGGGGCAGGGAGCTGCCGGTGGAGATGAAGGCCACGGTGATGGACCTCGCGCGGCCGGACCACGCGGCGCTCGTGGGCTACTTCACGCTGCCTCCGGGCGTGGACTCGGCGGAGGTGGTCATCCGCTTCGACGAGTACGGCGCCTTCGAGGACGGCCAGCGGATCGGCGCGCTGGATGTCCGCACCGCGCCCCTGCGGTTCGAAGTCACCCGGGCCCTGCTGGCGCCGCGCAAGCACGCGGTCGTGCAGCTGGACCTGGCCCGCTCCGTCATCATCCCCCGCGTGGGGGACGCGATGATGATGCCCACGTCCGCGGTGGCCTTCTGACGCGCCGCTGACGCAGGTGAAGTCCGGACGCCCGGTTCCCCTTCAAGGGGGGCCGGGCGTCCGCGTGAGGTCACCCCGGCCTCGCCCTCACCGCGGGCGGTGGTGAACACCTCGCGGGGGACGACGAGCTCCCCGGCTCAGCAGCCGGAGGGATGCTGGGGGCTGTCATTGAGCGTCCACGGGGCGGCGGCGGAGAGGACCCTGAGGACGGAGGTCATCGCGAGAGGCCTTGGCGGGCGGTGGGCACCGAGAGCGGGATTGGCATGTGGAGCGCGATCTGGCCCTCGGTCATGACGTCGAGCCGGAGGGTCCGGATTGGAGCGAGCGAGCGCAGGTCATCGGCCATGCGACCCTGACCGACCTGGAGCGTGAGCGCGCGCGGGCGGTACGTGCTCCCGGCCGACAGCACGTGGGTCTGGCTCAGCGTGGAGTGCCACGCGCCGTTGTTCGACGTATAGGACGTGAGGCTCGAGACCCGTTCACCGCTTGGATACCCGGCCTGGGCGGGGGTGCCCACCGAGAGCGCCAGGTCCGTGTCGCCAGCGTCGTTGGTCACGCGTGCCGTGGCGCGGTGGGCGTCAATGTCCACCGCGAGCCCGGTGACCCACTTGGGAAAGCCGTAGCCATGGCGACCGCGAACCATGGCGATGTCCGTGCTGACCGGCAGCGACAGCACGTAGGAGTGGAGGTGGTCATTCGCGAGGCTGCTCACGAGGTCGAAGGCGCCGAGACCGCCGTGACGCGCGGGGCGGACCGCGATCCCGACGGCGGCCTCGGTGTAGAAGTCGATGTCGCACACGTCGTACCGAAAGAACATCACCGAGATCAAACCGAGCCCCGGTACGAGCTCGAGTGGGGCCAGCTCCTCCGGGAGGCGTGCGCGGACCGCGCGAGAGGGCGCGAGCATCGTGAGCCGGGCCGTCGAGACGCGATAGTAGAAGTT
>JAFADT010000242.1 GCA_023424585.1 Pseudomonadota bacterium | reverse complement strand
GTGGAGGGCGAGTACCTCCAGGCCCTGCACGCCATGGAGGCCGGCGGCGACTGGCGCCAGTGGAAGGTGCCGCCCGTGATGGGGGAGCTGAAGGCGCGCGCGAAGGCGCAGGGGCTGTGGAACCTCTTCCTCCCGGACGCGAAGCTGGGCGCGGGGCTGAGCACGCTGGAGTACGCGCCGCTCGCGGAGGCCATGGGCCGCAGCTTCATGGCGCCGGAGGTCTTCAACTGCAGCGCCCCGGACACCGGCAACATGGAGGTGCTCTGGCGCTATGGCGCTTTGGAGCAGCAGGAGCAGTGGCTGAAGCCGCTGCTCGCGGGCGACATCCGCTCGGTGTTCTGCATGACGGAGCCGGACGCCGCGTCGTCGGACGCCACCAACATGCAGGCCACCGCCGAGCTGGACGGCGACCACGTGGTGCTCAACGGCAGGAAGTGGTGGTCCAGCGGCCTGGGCCACCCCAACGCGAAGGTGGCCATCTTCATGGGCCGCACGTCGCGGACGGGCGCGGACCGCCACCACCAGCACTCCATGGTCCTGGTGCCGCTGGACGCGCCGGGCGTCGAGCTCATCCGCATGCTGCCCGTGTACGGCGACCACGACGCCCCGCACGGCCACGGCGAGGTGCACTTCCACGACGTGCGGCTGCCAGCGTCCGCGATCATCTCCGGGCCGGGCATGGGCTTCGAGATCGCGCAGGGCCGCCTGGGCCCGGGCCGCATCCACCACTGCATGCGCTGCATCGGCGCGGCGGAGCGGGCGCTGGAGCTGATGATCGACCGGGGCATGGGGCGCACCGCGTTCGGCAAGCCGCTCATCAACCTGGGCGGCAACCGCGAGCGCGTGGCGGAGGCGCGGATCGCCATCGACCAGGCCCGCCTGCTCACGCTGTACGCGGCGTGGAAGCTGGACGAGGTAGGCGCCATGGGCGCGATGACGGAGATCTCTGCCATCAAGGTCGTGGCGCCCAACGTGCTCCAGCGGGTGGTGGACGACGCCATCCAGGTGCACGGCGGCGCGGGCGTGTCGCGCGACACGCCGCTCGCGGGCTTCTTCGCCCAGGCGCGCAGCCTGCGCATCGCGGACGGCCCGGATGAAGTGCACAAGGGCGTCATCACCCGCATCGAGCTCGCGAAGCGCGGCTTCAGCAAGGGAGGTTGAACATGATGGCTCCGGTCTCCATCCCCCTGGACGAGGGCAAGGCCGTGCGCTCCGGCGAGGCGCTGGACGTGCCCGCGGTGGACGCGTGGCTGAAGGCCCAGGTGCCCTCGCTCCAGGGCACGCCGGAGGTGACGCAGTACACGGGCGGCGCCTCCAACTGGACCTACCGGCTCAAGTACGCCAACCGCGACCTCATCCTGCGCAGGCCGCCCGCGGGCACCAAGGCGAAGTCCGCGCACGACATGTCGCGCGAGTACACGGTGCAGCAGGCGCTCAAGCCCGTGTACCCGGTGGTGCCCACCATGGTGGGGCTGTGCCAGGACCCGGCCGTGCTGGGCACGGAGTTCTACGTGATGGAGCGCATCCCCGGCCTCATCCCGCGCAAGCACCTGCCCAGGGGGCTGGACCTGGACAAGGCCCGCACGCGCCAGCTGTGCCTCAACGTGGTGGATCAGCTCATCGCGCTGCACGGCGTGGACCCGCAGGCGGTGGGGCTCCAGTCGCTGGGCAAGGGGCCGGGCTATCCGCAGCGGCAGATCTCCGGCTGGTCCGACCGCTACGAGAAGGCGCTCACCTGGAACGTGCCCCGGATGACGCACACGCGCGAGTGGCTGGCCGCGCACGTCCCGCCGGACATCAAGACGTGCGTCATCCACAACGACTGGCGCTTCGACAACGTGGTGCTCAAGCCGGAGGACCCCACGCAGGTCATCGGCGTGCTCGACTGGGAGATGGCCACGCTGGGCGACCCGCTGATGGACCTGGGCAACACGCTGGCCTACTGGGTCCAGGCGGATGACGACGCCTTCCTGCGCATGACGCGCAGGCAGCCCACGGACCTGCCCGGCATGCTCACGCGCGAGGAGGTGGTGGCGTACTACCTGGAGCGCACCGGCCTGAGGCCCGCCAGTTGGACCTTCTACGAGGTCTACGGCGTGTTCCGGCTCGCGGTCATCGCGCAGCAGATCTACTACCGCTACCACCACAAGCAGACGCGCAACCCGGCGTTCAAGAACTACTGGCTCATCGTCAACTACCTGGCCTACCGCTGCCGGCAGCTCATCAAGAAGGCGGGGGGCTGATGGGCGCGCTCTACTTCATCCGCCACGGCCAGGCGTCCTTCGGCGCGAAGGACTACGACAAGCTGTCGGACGTGGGCGTGCAGCAGGCGCGCGTCCTGGGTGAAGCGCTGCGCGCGCGGCTGCCGAAGGTGGACGCCGTGGTGACGGGCACGATGCTGCGCCACCGCGAGACGGCGGACGCGTGCCTCCAGGCGCTGGGCCTCCAGGTGGAGCCCGTGCGGACGCCTGGGTTCAACGAGTTCGACCACGAGGAGGTCGTGCACCGGCACACGCCGCGCTACGCGGACTTCGCCGTGCTGCGCGAGGAGCTGGCCGCGACGCCGGACCCCCGCCGCGCCTATCAGGACCTGTTCACCCAGGCCGTGGGGCGCTGGGTCGCGGGCGGGCACGACAGCGAGTACCGGGAGCCGTGGAGCGCGTTCAAGGCGCGCTGCCTGGAGGCGCTGTCGGCGCTCGTGGCCTCGCTGGGGCCCTCGCGGACGGCGCTGGTGTTCACCTCCGGGGGGCCCATCACGGCCATCAGCCAGGACCTGCTGGGCATCCCGGACGCGCACGCGTTCCGGACGAACTGGACGCTGGCGAACTGTGGACTCACCAAGGTCATCTACAGCGAGCGGGGCCGGTACCTGTCCACGCTCAACGAGCACGGGCACTTCGAGGGCGAACACCGCGCGCTCATCACCTACCGCTGAGGTGGGGGGCTCGCGTAGCGTGGGCCCATGACGCGGTGCCTGCTCAACATCGACCTGGGGGAGCTGCCCGGGGAGGACGAACAGCTCTACGCGCTCGCGCACCTGGCGAACATCGCCTGCGGAGGCCACGCGGGGGACGCGGCGTCCATGCGGCGGGCGCTGGCGCTGTGCGAGCGCCACGGCACGCTCGCGGGCGCGCACCCGTCGTACGCGGACCGCGAGGGCTTCGGGCGCGAGGCGCTGGAGGTGGCGCCGGAGGTGCTGCGCGCGCAGGTGGCGGAGC
>JAFADT010000969.1 GCA_023424585.1 Pseudomonadota bacterium | reverse complement strand
TGCTGTTCCTGTGGCCCCGCTATGGGACCCAGGTGATGCATGCGCTCGGGGCTCCGACGGAGGTCCTGTCCATCCGCAGCGAGCCCTCTGGCGCCACCGTCCTGGTGGACGGCGTGGAGATCGGTGTGACGCCCATGGCGATCGACAACACCTATCCCCCGCGCTCCGTCTCCGTGCAGCTGAAGCTCAAGGGCTACCGCCCCTGGACGGGCTCGTTCATGGGCGGCCGGAAGGCGGACGTGGACGCGGAGCTCAAGCGCTGACGCGCCGCCCGCCTCTCACGGGCGGCCCGTCCTACTTCACCAGGCGCAGGTGGCCCCGGCGCGGCGGCTGCGGCTCGTCCGGAGGCCCGCCCTCGGGCGGCGGCGCGGCCGCCACCTCCGGACGCGACTCCGGCTCGTCGGTGTGCTCGGACTGCACCTCGCGGAGGAAGGCGCGGGGCCTCTCCGCGGCGGCGGGCACCGGCGTGGGCTGCGGCGGGCGCGCGACGGAGGCCGACGCCACCGGGGGCTGCTGGAGCAGCTCCGGCGGCATCTCCTCCGGGTACATCCAGAACTCCTTCGTCACGTGGCTGGCGATGGCGAACAGCGCCGACCAGGGCACCGCCACCGTGAAGCGCGAACCGGAGAAGCTCAGCGTGGAGCGCACGCCCCACTCACCCACCGTGAGGTCGGGCGGGTCGAAGCGGTAGGAGAGGTTGAGGCGCAGGTGTGCTTCGCCTCGGAGGCTGGCGGGGACGAGCACGCCGGGGCGGCGCGCGTCCAGGTGGATCATCACCATCCCCTGGTCGAGCGCGGCCAGCAGCCGCTCCTTCTTGTCGGAAACCTTCTTGTCCATTCCAGCGTGTCCGGCGGGGGAGTTGCGGGAGCGCCCTCAACGACGGCGCACTTCCCGGTCCATCTCCCGCTTCGTCTCCCGTTCCTTGATGTCGTGGCGGCGGTCTTCGTGCGTCTTGCCGCGGCACAGGCCCAGCTCCACCTTGGCCCGCCCCTTCCTGAAGTACAGCACGAGCGGGATGATGGAGTAACCGCGCTCGCGCACCTTCGCCGTCCACCGGTCGATCTCCGACCGGTGCATGAGCAGCTTCCGGCCCCGGGTGGGCAGGTGGTCGAAGACGCTGGCCGCCTTGTAGGAGCCGATGTGGGCGTTGAGCAGGAACAGCTCCGTGCCCTTCTGGAGCGCGTAGGCGTCCGACAGGTTGGCCGTACCTTCACGCAACGACTTCACCTCACTCCCCGTGAGCTCCAGCCCGGCTTCTATCTTCTCATCCACCGTGTAGTCGAAGCGCGCACGCCGGTTCTCGGCAATGAGCTTCACCCCCGGCTCCGCACCCACTCCCTTCGACTTTCCAGCGGCCATAACGTGTCCCGAGTCTCCTAACCGGCCAGGGGCATGTTGTCGATGAGCCGCGTGGTGCCCGAGAAGGCCGCCACCAGCATGCGCGCCGTCTGTCCGGGTGCCACCGTCTCCAGGGGTGAGAGCGTCGCGGCGTCCCGAACCTCCACGTAGTCCTCCCGGAGGCCCGCCGCCTGCAATTCACGGCGGGCGGCCTCCACGAGCGCCCGCGTGTCCCGGGTGCCGGACGCGAGCAGGGCCTGGGCCGCCCGGAGGCCCCTCGACAGGGAGAGCGCCCGCTGGCGTTCATCCGCGGACAGATAGGCGTTGCGGCTGCTCATGGCCAGCCCGTCCGCCTCCCGGAGGGTGGGCATGCCCACGATGTCCGCCCCCAGGTGCAGGTCTCGGTTGAGCGCCCGGATGACCTGGAGCTGCTGGTAGTCCTTCTCCCCGAACAGCGCCACGGCCGGCCGGAACAGCGCCAGGAGCTGGGTGACGATGGTGGCGACGCCCCGGAAGTGGCCGGGACGCCGCTCGCCGCACAGCCCCTGGCTGACCTCCGTGACGTCCACGTAGGTCTGATAGCCCGGGGGGTACATCGCCGCGGGCTCGGGCGCGAACACGGCCGTGACGCCCGCGCTCGCGCACTTGCCCAGGTCCCCCTCGAGGTCGCGCGGGTAGCGCGCGAGGTCCTCGCGGGGGCCGAACTGCGTGGGGTTCACGAAGATGGAGGCCGCCACCACGTCCGCGCGCCGGCCGCCCTCCCTCATGAGCGAGACGTGGCCCTCATGAAGGAAGCCCATGGTGGGCACGAGCGCCAGGGACCGTCCCTCCTTCTGGAGGGACGCGACCCAGGCCTTCACTTCCGGAACGGTGCGCAGGACGTGGGGAGCCATGGCTAGACGGGGGCCCCGTAGATGCCGCCGACCTTCTCCGCGGGCTCGCCGGCGCCTTCCGCGTCGGGGACCACCGGCGTGGGCGTCACCAGCCGGATGCCCTTGGTGGCCTTGAAGCTGTGCTCCTCATCCGGGAACGCGCCCGAGCGCACCTCGGAGAAGTACGTGCTCGCGGCGTCAGTGATGTTCCCGTGCAGGTTGGCGAAGCGCTTGACGAACTTCGGCTTGAAGTCCGGGTTCATGCCCAGGAGGTCGTAGCAGACCAGCACCTGGCCATCGCAGTGCTTGCCCGCGCCGATGCCGATGGTGGGGATCTTCAGGCTCTGGGTGATGGTGCGCGCCAGCTCCAGCGGCACCCCCTCCAGGACCAGCGCGTAGGCGCCGGCGGCCTCCAGCGCGAGCGCGTCATCCAGCATGCGGCGCGCGGCGTCCTCGTCGCGGCCCTGCACGACGTAGCCGCCCATCTTGTGCACCGACTGCGGGGTGAGGCCCAGGTGGCCCATGACGGGGATGCTGGCGCGGACGATGGCACGCACGGTGTCGGCGAACTCGGCGCCGCCCTCCAGCTTCACGCTGCCCACGTTGCCTTCGGCGACGAGCCGCCCGGCGTTGCGCACGGCCTCCTGCGGCGACACCTGGTAGCTCAGGAACGGCAGGTCGCCCACCACGTGCGCCCGCTTCGCGCCGCGGCTCACCGCCGCGCAGTGATAGACCATCTGCTCCATGGTGACGGGCAGCGTGGACTCCTGCCCCTGGATGACCATGCCCAGCGAGTCACCGACCAGGAGCACGTCCGCGCCTCCCTCGTCGAGGATGCGCGCGAACGTCGCGTCGTACGCGGTGACCATGCAGATCTTCTGACCGGACTGCTTCAGGCGCTTCAGCGTGTGGATGGTGACCTTGTCCTTCACGGTTCACCTCCTGGGTGTGAGACGGGTGGGACAGCCTCGTGGAGCGTCAGGCCCCTCGCCGTCCCCAGGGGGATCGCCGGGGGCCGGGGCTCCACGGGGATGCACTCTAACGCCCTCGGGGCCGCGTGGGGGCTCAACCCGCGCCAGGCAGCCAACCGGGCGGCGGCCGTCAGCCCCGGCGGGACTTGGGGGTGTAGTGCTGGACGCCGGACTTCGCGCTCGCGATGGCGTTCATCAGGTCCTCGCGATCCGCCTCGTTGTGGACGAAGTCGATGTCCGACGTGTTCACCACCAGCAGCGGTGTATCCGTGTAATGCGCGAAGAAGTCGTTGTACGCGTGCGCGAGCGACTCCAGGTAGCCCGCGTCGAACTTGCGCTCGAACTCGCGGCCGCGCTTCTTGATGCGATGCAGCAGCACGTCCAGCTGGGCCTGGAGGTAGATGACCAGGTCGGGCTGCGGGACGCGGGGCCCCAGGGCCTCAAAGACGCGGTCGTAGAGGGCCAGCTCGTCCGAGGCCAGCGTGAGGTTGGCGAAGATGCGGTCCTTCGCGAACAGGTAGTCGCTCACGGTGACGGAGCGGAACAGGTCCTGCTGGAAGAGCTCCTGCTGCTGGCGGAAGCGCGACAGCAGGAAGAACACCTGCGTCTGGAACGCGAACTTCTGCCGGTCCGCGTAGAAGCTGGAGAGGAAGGGGTTCTCCTCCACGACCTCCAGGATGCGGCGGCTGCCCAGTCGCTCCGTGAGGAGGTGGGTGAGGCTCGTCTTGCCCACGCCGATGGGGCCTTCGACGACGATGTAGCGGTGGTCCATCGGCCCGAGGCCTCCGCCCCCGGAATCCACGCATGAGACACATGCGCGCGCGGGGGGCGGATAACACAACCATGCCCCCGTGCATCCGGCAATTTTCGCCGGGCCCACCCCACCCTTGCGCCCCAAGGGGTCATCCCCTACGGTGCCCGCGGACACGGACAGCGGGAGCGGCGGGCCACAGATGCGCGGCAGGCAGCGGGTGAAGACGGTGGTGGACCTGGTGGAGGCCCCGGAAGCGGCGCCCGCCGCCCGTCCGGCCACGGCCCCTCCCGCACCTCCGGTGGACGTGGATCCACTCTATGGCGTGGCCCTGCTGAAGACGGCCTTCGAGCTGAAGCGCCGGCCGGAGGGCTCCGTGGACGAGGTCCTCCGCGGCGTGCTCGCGCGCATGCGCATCGACGAGGACGCGTTCCGCGCGTTCCTCGCCCGGCAGGGTGGGCTCCTGGCCGCGCTGGGCCAGAAGCGCTGAGCCTCCCCTACTCCTCCGCGGCGTCCGCTTCCGGCGCGTCCGGGGGCGGCGGCGCCAGGGCGGTGACGGGGCCCAGGGCGCGCTCGATGGCGGCGAACTCCTCCGGGGAGAGCGTCTCCGCGCGGCGGCCCGGGTCGATGCCCGCCGTCTGGAGCGCGGCGAGCAGCACCTCCGGCGGCGCCAGGCCCTTGTCGGACTTGAGCGAGTTGATCAGCGTCTTGCGGCGCTGCGCGAAGCCGGCCTTCACCAGCCGGGTGAAGCGGGCCTCGTCCACCAGCGGCGCGCGGGGCGTCTTCCGCCGCGTGAGGCGCAGCACGGCGGAGTCCACCTTCGGGGGCGGGTGGAAGCGCCACGCCTCCAGGGTGAGCACGTGCTCCACGTCGAAGTGCAGGCCGAGCAGCACCGTGAGCAGCCCGTAGTCGCGGTTGCCGGGCTCCGCGGCGAGGCGCACGACCACCTCCTTCTGGAGGGTGAAGACGGCGCGCGAGACGTGGGCGCGCTGCGCGAGCACCTGGAAGAGGATGGGGCTGGTGAGGTGGTACGGCAGGTTGCCCACGAGCGCGATGTCGTCCGCGCCGGCCACCTGGGCGAAGTCCACCGTGGCGGCGTTGCCGGGCACCACGCGCACGCCGGGGATGGCCTCCTTCTCCAGCACGGCCACCATGTCGCGGTCGCGCTCCACGGCGGTGACGCGCGCGCCGGTGGCGGCGAGGAAGCGCGTGAGGTGGCCCAGGCCGGGGCCCAGCTCCACCACGGGTTCGCCCTCGCGCGGGGCGAGCGCGTCCGCGATGGCCTGGAGCGCGTCCGGGTCTCCGAGGAAGTTCTGTCCCCAGCTGTGCTTGGCGCGCAGGCCGTGGCGCTTGAGGATGTCGCGCGGAGAATCCACTGTCAGGTCCCTACTCCATGCGCCAGGCGGGGTCGGCCGCGAGGCGGAAGTCACCGCGCAAGCCGCGGCGCCACGCTTCATACCCCGCGACGGCGATCATCGCGCCATTGTCCGTGCACAGCCGCACCGGCGGCAGGAACATGCGCAGGCCCCGCTCCTCCGCGCGCTGCTTGCACAGCGCCCGCAGCCGCGAGTTCGCCGCCACGCCGCCGCACAGGACGAGCTGGTGGTGGCCCAGCCTCCGGGCCGCGGCGACGAGCTTCTTCGACAGCACGTCCGCCACCGCTTCCTGGAACGACGCGCACAGGTCGTGGAGCGCCTGGCCCTCCGGCACGCCGTGCTTCTGGACGTGGTGCAGCACCGACGTCTTCAGGCCGGAGAACGACACGTCGAAGTTGTCGCCCGGGAGCGCGCGCGGGAAGCGGATGGCCTCCGGGTCGCCCTGCTGCGCCAGCTGATCAATGGGCTGCCCGCCCGGGTACGGCAGGCCGAGGATGCGCGCCGTCTTGTCGTAGGCCTCGCCCGCGGCGTCGTCGCGCGTGCGGCCCACGAGGCGGTAGTTCCCGTAGTCGCGCACCTCGTAGAGGCTGGTGTGGCCACCGGAGACGACGAGCCCCAGGAACGGCGGCGCGGGCGCGTCCTCCAGCAGGCGGATGGCGAGCAGGTGCCCTTCGAGGTGGTTGGCGCCCACGAAGGGCTTGCCGGTGGCGAGGCTCAGCCCCTTGGCCACCTGGAGCCCCACGAGCAGCGCGCCGATGAGGCCGGGGCCGGACGTGACGGCGAGCAGGTCGATGTCGTCCAGCGTCCTGCTCGCGCGCGTGAGGGCCTCGTGGATGACGGGCAT
>JAFADT010000227.1 GCA_023424585.1 Pseudomonadota bacterium | reverse complement strand
GGGGCACGGACAGGGCCACCTGCCGGGCTCGCTTTCCGGAAACCTGTCCGACAGTCGGACAAGCTTTCGCCACATGGTGCCCGAACTCGAGACCGAGTCCGACAGTCGGCCAGCCCTGCGCCAATTGGGGCCGAAGTCGCGACCGAGTCCGACAGTCGGACAGGCCCGTGCCAACGGGGGCCGAAGTCGCGAACGAGTCCGACAGTCAGACAGGCCCTCGCAAACTGGGGGCCGATTCCGCGAACGAGTCCGGCAGTCGGACAGGTTCGCGCCAACTGAGGTTCGTTTCGCGAGCGAGTCCGACAGTCAGACAGGTCTGCGCTGCGGGACCAGAGTCAGCAAACGTGTCCGACAGTCGGACTGGTTTTCACAGCCCGCGGTCGGTGCTCGTGAACGAGTCCGGCAATCGGACGGGTCTGCGCTGTGGGGCCGGAGCCAGCGAACCTGTCGGACTGTCGGACTGGGTTTCACACTGAGGAGCGAGCCCACGCGCCTGTCCGACAGTCTGACTGGGCTTCGCGACCCGCAACCGGAGCTCACGGACGTGTCCGACAGTCGGGCAGGTTTTCGCGCTCCGGGCCCCGGGGCCGCGCCATATGGGCCGACGCGGACGGCGGGGTCGCGCATCCATCCATGTCAGACCCCCATGGTTAGATGGCGACGCTGAGACAAGGAAGGGGATGGGGATGGAGCGGGGCGGGCTCGTGGCGTACGTGGAAGCGCAGATTGAGCGCAAGATCGCGCTGGGGCAGATACACCCATCTGGGGAGTTCGCTTCGGAAGCGGAGCTGGCGCGTCGTTACAGGGTATGCCGGGGCACCATGCGTGAGGCGCTGCGACGGCTGGCGGCTCGAGGTCTGGGACCCTGCGCCGCTTCGCTCGGTGGGCTGCGCGCCTCTGGCGCTTCATGGCCCGTTCTCCAGGCCCACGTGCCTCGTGAGCGGCGGCAGCGCTGCGCGCCCACGAAGTTGCCCATGACGCTCCGCCTGTCCCCGCTTGAGGGGCAACACCGGGCCCGGGGGCTCTCCGGACGCGTCCTCCCGAGCCTGGTCTCCACTCCGGATTGCTCAACGAACTCCTCATGTCCTGCATAGAGTTCGCACCATGGACACCGTGCCCCTCATCGACGTCCGTGCTCTCGTCGACCCCACGTCGAGTCCCCAGTCCCGACGGGAGGTCGCCGCCCACATGGGCGCGGCCTGCAGGAACACCGGCTTCTTCTACGTCATGGGCCACGGCGTGGACGAGGGACTCCAGTCCCGGCTGGAGGCGCTGGCCCGGGACTTCTTCGCCCGGCCGGAGGAGGAGAAGCAGCGCGTGCGCATGGGGCTCGGGGGGAGGGCGTGGCGGGGCTTCTTCCCCGTGGGCGGAGAGCTCACTTCAGGCCGGCCGGACCGCAAGGAGGGGCTCTACTTCGGGACGGAACTGCCGCCGGATGACCCTCGCGTGCGCGCCGGCACGCCGCTGCATGGTCCGAACCTGTTCCCCCTGGAGCCGGCGGGACTGGGCTGCGCGGTGCTCGAGTACATGGCGGCGCTGACGTCCCTGGGACACGCGCTGATGTCCGGCATCGCGCTCAGCCTGGACCTGGAGGCGGACTTCTTCGCCAGGCGGTACATGGCGGATCCAACGGTGCTGTTCCGCATCTTCAACTACCCGCCGGGCCCGGAGGTGGACTCCCAGGGGCTCCCGATCTGGGGCGTGGGCGAGCACACCGACTACGGCGTGCTCACCATCCTCAAGCAGGACGACGCGGGCGGGCTCCAGGTGAAGACGCGCCAGGACGGCCATACGCGCTGGGTGGACGCGCCTCCGGTGGAGAACGCGTTCGTGTGCAACATCGGCGACATGCTCGACCGGATGACGCGCGGCGTGTACCGCTCCACCCCGCACCGGGTGCGCAACCGCGCGGGCCGCGACCGGCTGTCCCTGCCGCTCTTCTTCGACCCGGACTGGACGGCGGAGGTGCGGGCCATCGACTCGCCCGCCCTGAAGGACGCGGGCGCGGACGACCACGCGGAGCGGTGGGACCGCCAGAGCGTCCACGCGTTCCAGGGCACCTATGGGGACTACCTGCTCGGCAAGGTGGGGAAGGTGTTCCCCGACCTGCGCGCGGAGGTGCTGTAGCGACGCTCAGGAGTGCCGGAGCCGCCGGGCCTCCGCGGAGTCCTGGAGGGACCGGGGCGCGGTCTCCGTGGCGGCCAGGTGCGGCGGCCCCGGGTCCTTCATGGCCAGCACCAGGCACTCCCGCAGGCGCTGGCGCGCGCGGAACAGCAGGATGCGCACGTTCTCCGGCGACACCCCCAGCAGCGTGGAGACCTCCTCGCCCGGACACTCGTCCAGGAGCCGCAAGCGGATGACCGCCTGCTGCATCTGCGACAGCTGCTCCACGCAGCGCACCAGGCTCACCCGCGCCTCCGCCTCCGCCACCAGCGTGTCCGCGGAAGGCAGGTCCGCGGCCACCTCTGGCAGGTCGAACTCCGCCGGCAACGCCCGGCGCGCCAGCTTGCGCCGCTGGTTGAGCGCGGCGTGGGCCACCAGCGTCGACAGCAGGCGCTCGACCTCGTTGGAGCGGGCGGACAGCGTCGTGGCCTCCGGCATCCGCAGGAACGTGACGAACGCGTCCTGGACGCAATCCAGCGCGTCCTCGGGCGGCAGCCCCCGGCGCCTCGCGCTCGTCACCAGGCGCGCGCGGTGCTGGTGG
>JAFADT010000901.1 GCA_023424585.1 Pseudomonadota bacterium | reverse complement strand
CCACGTCCCCGCGCGAGCGCTGCGGCAGGAAGGCCCCCTTCGCCGGCGCGTACGTCAGGTCCACGCGCAAGAGGGAGCGCCCCTTGCTCTGCACCGCCACCACCGGCACGTCGGAGCGCACCAGCCGGTTCTCCTCCGCGGAGAACTCACCGGCGCTGTGCGTGGCCACCACCAGGTTCGCGGCCAGGCCCGGCAGCACGGCGGCGGCCTGCGCGGCCTCCAGCGGCTGGTCCAGCAGGCCCACCACGAAGTCCGCGCCCTGCGCGCGCGCCTGCTGGCTCGCCTTCACCAGCGCCTCGCCGGACGCCGCCGCCACCACGCCCACCTTGCGCGCGCCCGCGTCCAGCACCTTCACGCCGCCCGGGGGAACCTCCGGCAGCCCCAGCCCCTGGCGGAAGGCCGCGCCGCGCGTGTCGTCCAGCTCGCCCGTGGCGCGCGCGGCGATGCCCATGGTGCGGAACGCGTCCGCGAGCGCCTTCGCCTTCAGCTCCTCCTGCGGCACCTGCTCCGCCTTGAGGTGCGCCTCCCCGAAGAGGCTGTTGCCGCCGTCGATGTAGAGCACCGGCTGGCCGCCCCTGCGCGCCTCCTGCACCTGGAACGCCGCCCGGCCAATGCCGCCGCGCATGTTCTCGCTACAGCCGCAGGGGCCCAGGTAGCCGCGCGTGTCCGCGGAGATGAAGAGCACCGCGCCCGGAGGCGCCGCGGGAGTGGGGGAGGCCGCCTGCTGCTGCGTGGGCGCGCCGCCCGCGCCGTTCTCCGGGGCTCGCGGCTCCTGGCGTCTGCAACCGGCGAGGAGCGCGCTCACGAGCACCGCGAGGACGGCCGCGCGCATCGTCATCACCAGAGGATGCTCTGCACCAGTTCGTCGATCTTCTCGCCCATCGCCTCCAGGCCGTTCACCTTGGAGAGCGAGCCGTCCGCGCCCACCTGCTCGGCCAGCTTCGACAGCTCGTCGTCCGGCAGGCTGGAGAACAGCACGATGGGGATGTCCTGCGTGTTGTACTCGTTCTTCAGCGTGCGGCAGATGTCCGTGCCCTTCGCCTCGGGCATGTGGATGTCCGTGAGGATGAGGTCCGGTCGCCAGCTCTGCAGCGTTTTCTCAAACTCCATGAGCGTGGAGGTGGCCACGACCTCGTAGCCCCGCGCCTCCAGGACGGCCTTCTCCATGGCGAGGGTGATCTCGCTGTCGTCAATGAGGAGGATTCTTCGCTTCTCTTCGGACACGGCGACCTTCCTTGGGGGTCGGTTCTAGCCCACCACCCAGCGGCGCACCAATGCTTTCCCGTCTCTCGTTCCGGCAGGGGTTTCCTGTTCTCACGCCCGGGCATCCCAGCGGCCGGGCGGGCTCGGAAGCACCCACCGTCTTTCCCCGGCAACCGAACCGAAAAGGAGTAAGGAGGCGCCCATGAAGCGCCATGCCTCCCGGGTCCTGGTGGCCCTCCTTCTCCTGGGGTGCGTCCTCGCTGGCCTCCCCGTGCTGGCCCTCGACAACGGCCTGGGGCAGGTCCCCCAGGACCTGGACCGCTCGTCGCCGCGCGCCACGGCGCAGGGCTTCCTGGACGCGGTGCATCGCGGGGACTACGCGCGCGCCGCCTACTACCTCTACCTGGACCACCTTCCCGCCGACGAGCAGCGCGCGCAGGGCGCCCAACTGGCGCGGAAGCTGAAGTTCGTCCTGAACCGCGAGCTGTCGGTGGACACGTCCGTCCTGCCGAAGACGCCGGAGGGCGAGTCGCCCACCTCGCGCTTCGTGTCGCTGGGGGCCATCCCGCTCAAGGGCGAGAGCGTGCCCATCCGGCTCCAGCGCTTCACCGTGGACAACACGCCCATCTGGGTGGTGTCCGAGCCCACCGTGAAGATGGTGGACCCGCTCTTCGAGGAGTACGGCCCGCTGCTCACCGAGACGCTGCCGGCCGTCTTCTTCGACCGCACGGTGCTGGGGTTGGAGCCGTGGCAGTGGCTGGGCCTGACGGTGACGCTCCTGGGCGCGTGGATCCTCTCCTACGCCCTGGAGAAGCTCCTGCTGGCCGCCGCGCTGCGGGTGGTGCGCTGGACGCGCATCACCTGGGATGACCAGCTCGTCGGCGCGGGCCGGGGACCGCTGCGGCTGCCCTTCTTCGCCATCCTGCTGGCGCTGGGCACCTCGTTCCTGCTCCTGCCGCCCAGGCTGAAGCTGCTGAGCGACCGGGTGAGCTACTCCCTCACCATCGTCGCGGTGGCGTGGTTCATCCTGCGCTTCCTCCGCGTGTCGGAGGCCTACGTCCAGAGCCGCGTCACCTCCGAGTCCAGCACCCACCCCCGCGCGCGCTCGCTGCGCACGCAGCTGGCCGTGCTGCGCGCCGTCTTCGAGGTGGCCACCTACGTCATCGCCGCCGCGCTCCTGCTCATGCAGTTCGAGGTGGTGCGCAACGTGGGCGTGTCGCTGCTGGCCTCCGCGGGTATCGCCGGCCTCGCCATCGGCCTCGCCGCGCAGAAGTCGCTGTCCTCGCTGCTGGCCGGCATCCAGCTCTCCATCACCCAGCCCGTCAGCATCGGCGACAACGTGCTGGTGG
>JAFADT010000869.1 GCA_023424585.1 Pseudomonadota bacterium | reverse complement strand
CTCCACCACGTCCTTCACCTGCGCGGCCAGGGCGGGGTCCTCCACCGGCGCCAGGATCTCCACGCGGTGGTCCAGGTTGCGCGGCATCAGGTCCGCGGACCCGATGTAGCAGCGCGACGTGGGGCCCCGCTCGAAGGCGTAGATGCGAGGGTGCTCCAGGAAGCGGCCCAGGTTGGACACCACCCGGATGTGCTCGGAAACGCCCGGCAGGCCCGGCCTCAGGCAGCAGATGCCGCGCACGTTGAGGTCCACGCGCACGCCCACGCGGGACGCGTCGTAGAGCGCGCGGATGATGCCCGGGTCCACCAGCGCGTTCATCTTCATCAGGATGCGCGCGGGCGCCTCCGGCGTGTGCGCGGCCTGGGTCTTCTTGATCTCCTCCAGCAGCCCCTCCCGCATGGTCAGGGGCGCCACCAGCAGCTTGCGGAAGGAGCGCGGCCGGCCGAAGCCGGTGAGGAAGTTGAAGACGTCCGCCACGTCCGCGCCAATGTCCGGGTCCGTGGTGAACAACCCCAGGTCCGTGTAGAGCCGCGCCGTCTTCGGGTTGTAGTTGCCCGTGCCGATGTGCACGTAGTGCCGCACCCGCTCGCCCTCGCGCCGCACGATGAGGATGGCCTTCGCGTGCGTCTTCAGGCTGGGAATCCCATACACGACGTGCACGCCCGCCTCTTCCAGCGCGTTCGCCCAGCGGATGTTGGTGCGCTCGTCGAAGCGCGCCTTCAGCTCCACCATGCACACCGCCTGCTTGCCGTGCTCCGTGGCGCGGATGAGCGCGGGCACCAGCGGGGAGCTGTCCGACGTGCGGTACACCGTCTGCTTCAGGGCCAGCACGTCCGGGTCCTCCACCGCCTCGCTCACGAAGCGCTCCACCGAGCTGGCGAAGGATTCATAGGGGTGGTGCACCAGCAGGTCGCCCCGGCGCATCGCGGACATCACCGTGCCGCCGCCGTCCGGGGACTCGCTGTCCGTGCGCAGCCGCGCCTGCGTCACCGGCGTCCACGGCGGGTCGCGCAGCTCGGAGAAGCCCGGCGTCATCGCCAGCGACATCACGTCCGCCAGGTCCAGGAGGCCGCTCTCCTCGTACACCTGGAGGGGGTCCAGCGTGAGCGCCTCCACCAGCGGCTCCAGCAGCTTCGCGTGCATCCCCGACTGGATCTCCAGCCGGATGACGTCCCCGAAGCGGCGCTGGCTGAGCTCCGTCTCCACCGCCTTGAGCAGGTCCTCCGCGTCCTCGGACACGGTGAAGTCCGCGTCGCGCGTCACGCGGAACAGGCTCCAGTTGAGGACCTCCATCCCGGGGAACAGGTCCCCCAGGTGCTGCGCGATGATCTCCTCCAGCGGCACGAAGAGCGTGCCCCCCTTGAGCGGCACGAAGCGGGGGAGGATCTCCTTGGGCACCTTCACCCGCGCCACGCTCTCCTCCTCCGCCACCGGGTCTCGCAGCAGCACCGCGAGGCTCAGCGACAGGTTGGAGATGTACGGGAAGTGCCGCCCCAGCCCGATGGCCAGCGGCGTGAGCACGGGGAAGATCTGCTCGCGGAAGCGCTGATCCACCTGCGCGCGCTGCTCCGCGTCCAGCTCCTTCATGGACAGGATGCGCAGCCCCTTCTCCGCCAGCGCGGGGCGCAGGACCTTCTCGAAGCAGTCCGCGTGGCGCCGGCCCTGCTCCAGGATGCCCGTGTGCAGCTTGTCCAGCGTGTCGCCCGGGGACGCGCCGTCCGGCACCAGGCGGCCCACGCGCGCGGAGATCTGCTCGTGCAGCCGCGCCACGCGGATCATGAAGAACTCATCCAGGTTGCGCGCGTAGATGGAGGTGAACTTCAGCCGCTCCATCAGCGGCACCTCCGGCGACTCGGCCAGCTGCAGCACCCGGTCGTTGAAGGCCAGCCACGACAGCTCCCGGTTGAAGAACAGGTCGCTGTCCGGCATCTCCGTGCCCGGGGGAACCGCGTCCCGGTCCACGACCTTCTGCTGGGTGCCCTTCGCAGCGGCGCGCTTCGCCATGATGTGTGACTCCTCGAGATGAGCCCTGGGTGTGCCCGTCTAGCAGTCCCGCACCGCGCCGATTGTGAACTCGCACGTCTGGCCCGGAACCGGACATCCGGGCGTATCCCACCCCGGACGACCCGGGCAGTGGACGACGAGCCGGGCGAGCTGTGGACTCTCCGGCAGTCCACCGCTTGAATCCGCCCGGCACTGACGGCATTCAAGAAGGGTGAGCGTTCCCAATCCCCCGCTTCCCGCCGTCGAGGACAGTGCTCCCGCGGACACCTCTCCGGACGCCCTGTTCACGGCCTTCCGGGAAGGGTCCCGGAAGAAGTCCCACCGCTTCACCTTCACCTGGTTCGTGGCCGCCGCGGTGCCGGTGGTGCTCGCCCTGGGCTTCTTCGCGCTCTGGCGAGCGAACGGGACGTCCTTCTCCGTCGTCACCCCGCACGGCATCAAGGTGCTGCGCGCGGGGATGACGACCCAGGAGGTCGGCGGCCTGCTGGGCCACCCGCTCACGCTCCAGAAGCAGGGGGACCGGGACTGCTACCGCTACGGCCGGCCCAACTTCGTGAACGAGGTCTTCGTCGTGTACTCGGTCTGCTACGAGCAGGGG
>JAFADT010000211.1 GCA_023424585.1 Pseudomonadota bacterium | reverse complement strand
GGCTGCGCCAGGCGCTGGACCAGCGCCAGGACGACGGCGCGCTCGTGGGGGAGAGCCCCGCGCTCAAGCAGGCCTACGCGCTCATCGACCGGGTGGCGGACGTGGACGCCACCGTCTTGATCACCGGCGAGAGCGGCACGGGCAAGGAGGTGGCCGCGCGGGCCCTCCACGCGCGGGGCCGGCGCAAGGAGGGGCCCTTCGTGGCCATCAACTGCGCGGCCATGCCGGAGCAGCTCCTGGAGAGCGAGCTGTTCGGCCACGCCAGGGGCGCCTTCACCGACGCGAAGGCCTCGCGCACGGGCCTCTTCATCAAGGCCAACGGCGGCACGCTGTTCCTGGATGAGGTGGGTGAGCTGCCCATGACGCTCCAGCCGAAGCTGCTGCGCGCGCTCCAGGAGCGCGTGGTGCGCCCGGTGGGCGGCGACACGGAGATGCCCTTCGACGCGCGCATCGTCGCGGCGACGAACCGCGACCTGGAGCTGGCGGTGGAGGAGAACCGCTTCCGCGAGGACCTCTACTACCGGCTCAACGTCATCGGCCTGGAGCTGCCCCCGCTGCGCGCGCGCGGCAACGACGTGCTGCTCCTGTCGCAGCGCTTCGTGGAGCAGTTCGCGTCCCGCACGGGCAAGAAGGTGGTGGGGCTGTCCCCCGCGGCGGCGCAGCGCCTGCTGGCCTACGGCTGGCCGGGCAACGTGCGCGAGCTGCAGAACTGCATCGAGCGCGCCGTGGCGCTCACGTCCTTCGAGCAGCTCACCGTGGACGACCTGCCGGAGCGCATCCGCAACTACAGCACGCCGCGCGTGGTGCCGGAGAACACGGACCCCTCGGAGCTGGTGACGCTGGAGGAGCTGGAGCGCCGCTACATCCACCGCGTGCTGGAGGCCGTGGGCGGCAGCCGCACGCTCGCCGCGCGCATCCTGGGCGTGGACCGCAAGACGCTCTACCGCAAGCTGGAGCGCGGCGACGCCGAGGCCCGGGAGTCCAAGGAGCCTCGGGAGACGAAGCGGCCCTAGGCCGAGGGCTCCCCGGGTGGTGTCCGCCCCCCTGTGTTCCCAGCTCTTGAGAGAGGAGCCATCCGTTCCAGCCACAACCCTTCACCATGGCCACACGGCGGAGGGGCGCTGGCTGGAGGTGTGCCGCAAGGAACGCCCACCCCCCCTCGGGGATGGCTCCCGCTTTGCGTTTCGCGCGGTATGGTCCCGGGAGGATGCGCCCCGTCCCCCTCCAGAGCCGTGTCTCCTGTCGCGTGGCGGACCTCTCATGGGGGCCAGGCGACAAGAACGACGCCGACCCGTTTCCTCCTGGAGGTTCCTCCCTACCCTCGGAAATCCACGAGTTCATGAATCGCGTCACGGGCGGACAGGACGCCCTCCGCTGTCCAGGCCCCGTGCTCCGGCGATGAGGCCGGGCACGCTCCGCGGCAGCGCCGTGTTCCCCACCTGAAGGAATCGCCCCCGTACCCCGAACGACCCGCCGATGGCCCAAGCCCCTGCCCGCCCGCGCTCCCGCCCCCCCGCCCCGTCCCCGACGGAGGTCTCCGGTCCGGGTCTGCTCGCGCTGCTGGAGGGGCTGCCGGAGGCCTTCCTCGGCGTGGACGCGGGCTGGCGCATCACCTGGCTGAGCCCGCGCATGCGGGAGCTGCTGGGCGCGCGCATCCAGCCGGGGGACGACCTGCGCAAGAAGGCGGCGGACGTGCTGGGGCTGGCCCAGCACCTGCGCCTGGACGCGCCCGCGACCGAGCAGCCCCCCGCCGCGCCCTACGAGCACCGCTGGCACGAGGGCGACCGCTGCTTCGAGGTGAGCGCCCGCCCGGTGGACGGCGGCCTGCTGGTGCACTGCCGCGACATCACCCGCGAGTTCCAGGCCCGCCACGAGCTGCAGCGCGCGGGCGAGCTCTTCCAGTCCGTGATGGAGGGCACCACCGACGCCATCTACATCAAGGACCTGGAGGGCCGGTACCAGGTCATCAACTCCGCGGGCGCGCACGCCCTGGGCCGCACCGTGTCCGAGGTGCGCGGGCGCCTGGACGCGGACCTCTTCCCGCCCGACGAGGTGAAGGTCAACCGGAGGCACGACCGGGACGTGCTCAAGGCGGGCCACCCCCTCACCTACGAGGACGTCCAGAAGGACCCCAACGGGGACCCGCGCGTGTGGCTGTCCACCAAGGGCCCGCTGCGCGACCCGGAGGGGACCGTGTTCGGCCTCTTCGGCATCAGCCGCGACATCACCCAGCGCAAGTGGGCGGAGGAGGAGGTGCGCCGGCACTCCGAGTTCCAGGAGCACCTGATGGGCATCATCAGCCACGACATCCGCAGCCCGCTCGGCGCCATCATGAACTGGTCGCGCGTGCTCGCGGCCGGCGGGACCGCGGAGGAGACGGCGCGCACCAGCCAGCGCATCGCGACCGCGGCGGTGCGCATCGAGCGGCTGACGCGCCTGCTGCTGGACTTCACCCGCGCGCGGCTGGTGGGCGGCGTGGTCATCGAGCCGCGCGGCGCGGACACGAAGGAGCTGCTCACCAAGGTGGCGCACGAGTTCCGCGTGGCCTACCCGCAGCGCGACATCGTCGTGGAGCACAAGGGCAACACGCAGGGGCACTGGGACCCGGACCGCCTGGCGCAGGTGGTGTCCAACCTGGTGGAGAACGCCCTCAAGTACAGCCCGGCGGACGCGCCCGTGAGCCTGGCCACGCGCGGCCTGCGCAACAAGGTGGTGATGACGGTCCACAACCAGGGCCGCCCCATCCCGGAGGCCACCCTGCCCCACCTCTTCGAGCCCTTCCGCCAGGGCCCGCAGCAGACGCGCACGCTGAAGATGAGCTACGGCCTGGGGCTCTACATCGTGCGGGAGATCGTCCACGCCCACGGCGGCACCATGGACGTCACCTCCACCGAGCGCGACGGCACCACCTTCACCGTCACGCTGCCGCGCCGCGCGCCGCCCCGGAAGGGCCCGCCGCCCGAGCCGCCTCCGCCGCCCCCGCACCACACCTGATTCAGATGAAGCGGGAGATGAGGGGCACCAGCGCGTCCAGCGGCGCGCTGCCGCTGGACAGGCCCGCCTCCGCCACCGCGCGCGGCATGCCGTACACCACGCAGGAGGACTCCGCCTCCGTGAGCACCACGCCGCCCGCGGCGCGCACGGCGCGCGCGCCCTGGAGGCCGTCCTCGCCCATGCCGGTGAGCACCAGGCCCAGGGCCTCCTTCCCCCAGACGTCCGCCACGCTCTGGAAGAGCACGTCCACGGAGGGGTGGTGCGGGGTGCCCAGCGGGTGGCGGTCCAGGCGCACCAGGTCGAGCGCCCCGTGCCGCGCCACCTTCAGGTGGTGGCCCGCGCGGGCCAGCACCGCGCGGCCCGGCACCAGCTCCAGGCCGTCGCGCGCCTCCACCACCTCCAGCGCGCTCTGCGAGTCCAGCCGCTTCGCCACGGCCTCCGTGTAGCCGGCGGGGATGTGCAGCGCGAGCACCAC
>JAFADT010000729.1 GCA_023424585.1 Pseudomonadota bacterium | reverse complement strand
CTGGCGGAAGCCATGGCCCGGGGCGGGGACTTCGCGGAGGTGTACGTGGAGAGCACGTCCACCACCGCCGTGGTGCTGGAGGAGCAGCGCATCCGCAGCGCGCAGGTGGGCCTGGTGCAGGGCGTGGGCGTGCGCGTCATCGCCGGGGCCAAGGTGGGCTACGCCTACTCCGACGACTGGGACGAGGCCGCGCTCGTGCGCGCCGCGCGCACCGCGGCGATGATCGCCCAGGGCGGCGGCTCCGAGCGCGCCTACCCCGTCAAGCGCGTGCCGGTGCCCAGCCACTACCGGGTCGGCCAGCCGCTGGAGGACGTGGCGGTGGCGCGCAAGACGGCGCTCCTCACCCGCGCGGACAGGGCCGCCCGGGGCTTCGACTCGCGCATCCAGCAGGTGAACGCGTCCTATGTGGATCAGACGCGGCGCATTGCCGTGGCCAACACCACCGGCCGCTTCAGCGAGGACACGCAGGACCAGTCCCGCATGAGCGTGCACGTGGTGGCGCTGGGCAGGAGCGGCGAGCGGCGCACCGGCATGTACGGCAGCGGCGGCCGGGTGCCCTTCACCTACTGGGACGGCGTGACGCCGGAGTCCGTGGCCGAGGAGGCCGCGCGGCAGGCCATCGCCACGCTGGGCGCGGTGGACTGCGTGGCCGGCCCGCAGACGGTGGTACTGGCGCCGGGCTGGAGCGGCATCCTCCTGCACGAGGCGGTGGGCCACGGCCTGGAGGCGGACTTCATCCGCAAGGGCACGTCGCTGTTCGCGGGCAAGCTGGGGGAGCAGGTGGCGTCGGAGCTGGTGACGGTCATCGACGACGGCACGGTGTCCAGCGCGCGAGGCTCCATCAACATCGACGACGAGGGCGTGCCCGGCGAGCGCAAGGTCCTCATCGAGAACGGCGTCCTCAAGGGCTACCTCTATGATCAGCTCAACGCGAAGCTGATGAACCAGCGCTCCACGGGCTCGGGCCGGCGCGAGTCGTTCAAGAGCCTGCCTTTGCCGCGCATGACGAACACCTTCCTGGCGCCCGGGGACCACGCGCCGGAGGACATCCTCAAGGAGGTGAAGCGCGGGCTGTACTGCGCCACCTTCGGCGGGGGCCAGGTGGACATCAGCAACGGCAACTTCGTCTTCGAGGTCAGCGAGGCCTACCAGATCGAGGACGGGAGGCTGGGCCGCCCGGTGAAGAACGCCATCCTCATCGGCGTGGGGCCGGAGGCGCTGAAGAACATCCGCCGCGTGGGGTGCGACCCGATGCCGGACCCCGGCATGGGCGTCTGCGTGAAGGACGGGCAGATGATGCCCGTGGGCGTGGGCCTGCCCACGGTGCGCATCGACAACGTGACCGTGGGCGGGACGAAGGTCGGCGGAGGACACCCGTGAACTACGAACAGCTCGCGAAGAAGATCGTCCAGCGCGCCGTGAGGAAGGGCGCGAAGCAGGCGGAGGCCTTCCTGGAGGTGGGCCGCCAGAGCAGCGTGCGCGTCCGCGAAGGGCAGATCGAGGACCTCACGGAGGCCACCAGCAAGGGCGTGGGCGTCCGGGTCGTCGTGAAGGACCGGCTGGGCTTCGCCTACACGTCCGACTTCACCCCCGCCGGCCTGGACCGCGTGGTGGACCTGGCCGTGCAACTGGCGGAGGCCGCCGCGCCCAACAAGCTGAACGGCCTGCCCGGCCCGAAGGACCTGGGCAGGCGCGGGGACACCGGCGCCCTCTTCGACCCGAAGGTCGCGAACCTGGCCGGGGACTGGAAGATCCAGGCCGCGCTGGAGGCGGAGCGCGCGGGCCGGGCGCAGGACCCGCGCGTGGCCACGTTCGACTCCGTGGCCGCGGGCGACTTCGTGGCGGAGGTGTACCTGGCCTCCAGCGAGGGCGCGACCGGCGGCTACTCCGGCACGTACGTGTACCTGGTCGCGGTGCCGGTGGCGGCGCAGGACGGGCAGCTCCAGACGGGCTACTGGCTGGACTACAAGCGCTTCCTGGACGACCTGGAGTCCCCGGAGTCCATCGGCCGCGAGGCGGCGAAGCGCGCCGTGCGCATGCTGGGGGCGAAGCCGGTGAAGACGCAGCAGGTGCCGGTGGTGTTCGACCCGCTGGTGGCCGCGAGCTTCGTGGGCAACCTGGCCCAGGCCGCCAACGGCAACGCCGTCTACCAGCAGTCCAGCGTGCTCGCGCCCCACCTGGGCAAGCGGCTCGCGGGCGGGCACGTCACGCTGGTGGATGACGGCCTGCTGCCCCGGGGCCTGGCCACCGCGCCCTTCGACGGCGAGGGCGTCCCCACCCGCCGCACGCCCATCCTGGATCAGGGCGTGCTGTCCGGCTTCCTCTACGACGCCTTCACCGCGCGCAAGGCGAAGGCGCGCACCACGGGCAACGCGTCGCGCGCCTACAACGCGCTGCCGGGCATCGGCGCCACCAACCTCTACCTGGAGAAGGGCCCGAGGACGCCGGAGGAGCTCATCCGCGAGGTGCCCCAGGGGCTCTACGTCACCGCCCTCCTGGGCCATGGCGCGGATCCGGTCTCCGGGGACATGTCCTGCGGGGCCAACGGCCTTTGGATCCAGGACGGTGAGCTGACGCACCCGGTGCAGGAGGTGACGGTCGCGGGGAACCTCCTCCAGATGTTGAAGGACGTGGACGCCGTGGGCAGCGACCTCCAGTTCCGGGGCGGCAGCGTGGGCGCGCCCACTGTCCGCTTCCGACAGCTCACCGTCTCTGGCGCGTAGCCGGCCCCCTGCGGTGGCCTACGCTCGCGGACCTCTTTCCCCACGGCAGGAGGTCCGCCCCGCATGGCCGCGAAGTCCGCCCGCAAGTCCGCCCCCGCGAAGTCGAAGTCGGCCGCGCCGCGCAAGCCGCGCCGCAAGAAGGCCGAACCGAGGTCGCGGGGCCTGAGCGCGGCGGAGGTGGCGAGCGAGGCCGTCGCCTTCCCCGACGCCCTCCTCCAGGCGGTGCGCGAGGACGGCGGCGAGGTGCTGTCCGTCTACCGCGACCCGCTGGGCGGACACCCCATCGTCTTCGCCGCGCTCCCCATCGACAAGGTGGAGCCCACGCCCTACCAGCGCGACCTGTCCGAGCCGCACGTCAAGCGGCTCGCCACCGCCATGGAGCGGCTGGACCGCTTCCTCGACCCCGTCATCGCCGTGCGCGTGGAGGGCCGCTACTGGACGCCCAACGGCAACCACCGGCTCAACGCCAGCCGCATGCTGGGCGCGAGGTCCATCGTCGCGCTGCTCCTGCCGGACGAGGACGTGGCCTATCAGATCCTCGCCCTCAACACGGAGAAGGCCCACAACCTGAAGGAGCGCTCGCTGGAGGTCATCCGCATGGCGCGGGGCCTGGTGGGCGCGAACCGCTCGGGCAAGGAGTCCGCCTTCGCCCACCTCTTCGAGGAGCCCTCCTTCCTCACCCTGGGCGCCGCCTACGAGAAGCGCCCCCGCTTCTCCGCGGGCGCCTACCACCCCTTCGTCAAGGTGGTGGACGGCTTCCAGGACGCGCCGCTGCCGCAGGCCCTGGCCGTGCGCGACGCCCAGGCGGACCAGCTGCTGGAGCTGGACGACGCGGTGGTCGCCGTCGTCAACGCCCTCAAGGGGCGCGGGCTCCAGAGCCCCTACCTCAAGAACTTCGTCGTCGCCCGGCTCAACTTCCTGCGCTTCCGCAAGGACGGCCCCCCTCCCACCTTCGACGCCACCGTCAGCCGCATGCTCGCCAGCGCCCGGCGCTTCAACGTGGACAAGGTGCGCCGCGAGGACATTGGCCGCATGGGCGGCGGCCCCCTGGAGCCGGACGAGGAGCAGGGCTGAAGGGAATGAGGATTGCAGGACCTTGTTGAGAGGCCCCGCACTCCCATGACATCTCCCACGGTCCTGGTCGTCGACGACGACCGCGCCAACCTCGATTCCGTCGCCCGCATCTTCCAGCGGGAAGGCTTCGCCACCTTGTCCGCCGCGCAGGGCACGGAGGCGCTGGAGCTGCTCCGGCGCCCCGAGGTCAGCGTCATGGTCACCGACCTGATGATGCCCGGCATGGACGGCCAGGAGCTGCTCAAGGCCAGCCGCGCCATCCGCCCGGACGTGGAGGTGGTGCTGATGACCGCCTACGGCACGGTGGAGACGGCCGTCGCCGCCATGAAGGACGGCGCCTACGACTTCATCACCAAGCCCCTCAAGCGCCACGCCCTGGTGAAGGCCGTGCAGAAGGCGCTGGAGAAGCAGGCGCTCGTCCAGGAGAACACCACCCTCAAGGCGAAGCTCGCGGAGATCAACCCCGCCGGCGGGCGCGCCATGGTGGGCCAGTCCCCCGCCTTCCGCGCCATGCTGGACACCATCCGCCAGGCGGCGCCCTCCACCGCCACGGTGCTGCTGCTGGGTGAGTCCGGCACCGGAAAGGAGCTGGCTGCCCGCGCGCTGCACGAGCACTCCGCCCGGGCGCGGCAGCCCTTCGTCGCGGTCAACTGCGGCGCCATCCCGGAGAGCATCCTGGAGGCGGAGCTCTTCGGCGTGGAGCGCGGCGCGTACACCGGCGCCGTCACCCGGCGCGAGGGCCGCTTCGAGCGCGCCAACGGCGGCACCCTCTTCCTGGACGAGGTGGGCGAGATGCCCCTCTCCGCGCAGGTGAAGCTGCTGCGCGTGCTCCAGGAGGGCGAGCTGGAGCGGCTGGGCGGCACGCAGACGGTGAAGGTGGACGTGCGGCTCGTCGCCGCCACCAACAAGGACCTGCAGAAGGAGGTCGCCGAGGGCCGCTTCCGCGAGGACCTCTACTACCGCCTGCACGTCGTGGAGCTCCGCGTGCCCGCGCTCGCGTCGCGCCGCGAGGACATCCCGCTGCTGGCGGAGGCCTTCCTGCGCCGCTTCTCCGCGAAGAACGGCAAGGTGCTGCGCGGCTTCTCCCCGGACGCGCTGAGCGTGCTGGAGAACTACGCGTGGCCCGGCAACGTGCGGGAGCTGGAGCACGCCGTGGAGCGCGCCGTGGTGCTGGCCCGCACGGACGTGCTGGAGGCCAGCGACCTGCCGGAGTCCGTGCGCAAGGGGCCCCTGGGCTCCGCCGGCCAGCTGGTCATCCCCATCGGGACGCCCATGGAGGAGATCGAGCGGCGCGTCATCCACGAGACCCTGCGCCACACCCGCGGGGACAAGACGCTCGCCGCCCGCCTGCTGGGCATCGCCGCGCGCACCATCTACCGCAAGCTCGAGCGCGAGCAGGGCGGCCCGGAGACCCCGCCGGCCCCCCCCTCCCCCTCCGGCGCGGAATGACAGGCCGTCACACCGGCCCCCGCCTGCTTTTGACAATTTGTCCCAGGCCCCGGCCCCCGCCCTTCCCCGGGCCGGGGCTTCGTCCTATTCCGAAATAATTTCGCGGACTTGGCCGTAAGCCCTGGGTTTGACGCCCGCCCAGCGATGGCACCTGCCTTGCTCAGGGAGCCACGTGGGGCTGGCTTTCTCCCGGAAGCGTGATGGAACTCTTCTTTCGCAAGTACTTCTGGAGCGTGAACCTGTTGTTCATCCTGCTCGTCGCCCTGCTGGCGGCGCGCACGGTGAACCTGTTCGTCGAATCCTCCATCTCCCCCGCCCCCGCGTCCGAGGCGCCCGCCCGGGTCGCGCAGCGCACCCACGCCGCGGACAGCGGCCTGGCCACCCTCGACCCGGAGCGCCTGTCGCGGCTCACCGGCGTGAAGCTGCCGGAAGTGGAGGTCGCGGTGAAGGAGCCCACGGCGACCCCCGACTTCGACGCCAACGCCCCGCCGGCCAAGAGCGGCCTGCGCGTGAAGCTCCTGGGCACGCTCGTCGCGGCCAACCCGGACTGGTCCTTCGCGTCCATCATGGACATGAACACGCAGCGGTCGCAGACGTACATGGTCGGCAACAACCTGATGGGCGCCACCATCATGGAGATCGAGCGCGAGCGGGTGATCATCAACAACGGCGGCCGCCGCGAGTTCATCGACGGGCAGCCCGGTGACGGCGCCGTCGCCGCCTACACCCCGCCCGTGGCCGCGCCCGCCGCCACCCCGACCAACAACCTGGGCAGCGGCATCAAGTCCACGGGTGAGAACGAGTACGAGGTCCCCAAGGCGGAGATCGACAAGACGTTGAGCAACCTCAACGACGTGGCGATGCAGGCGCGCATCGTGCCCGCCTTCAAGGACGGCCAGGCGGTGGGCTTCAAGCTCTTCTCCATCCGCCCGGACAGCATCTATTCGAAGATCGGCGTCCAGAACGGTGACGTCATCCGCCGCATCAACGGCTTCGACATGAACAGCCCCGAGAAGGCGCTGGAGATCTACTCGAAGCTGAAGGACTCCTCCCGCATCGAGATCGAGATCGAGCGCAACGGCGCGCCGATCCGCAAATCCTACAACGTCCGTTAAACACCCCCGTCAGCGCCCGCTCCTCCATGAAGACGACGCTCCCGTCCTGGCTGCTCTGTCTGTGCCTCGCGCTCGCTGGCCCCGCGTGGGCCCAGCGCCGTCCCACGCAGCCCGGTACCCCGGCCCCCGCTCCGGCGGCCCCGGGGGACCGGACCCTCCCCCCGCCGGGCGGCC
>JAFADT010000635.1 GCA_023424585.1 Pseudomonadota bacterium | reverse complement strand
GCCACGAGGCGGCTCCATCGCGAAGGCAGGCGTCCCACGCAGCGTCTCCGGCTCCACCGGCTCGTTGCTCAGGGTGACGGGGTCGTTGCTCCCGGCGGCCTGGGCCTCGCGGTCTCCCAGCCTGCGGCGATCAATGTGGATGTCGCGGTCGAGCAGGCTCGGGACGGGCGCCACCGCGGGGGGGCGCGAGGCATTCGCGGCGCAAGCGGGGCAATCTCCGACCGGCGGCAGCGAGGCGCCGCACTTCAGGCACTTGGACAACGGATCCTCCCAGTGACGCGGACAACCGTCGCCATGAAAGGCCGCATTCAGGCCTGTAGCAAGAAAAGGACAAGCACCCGCCGGTCCCTCGCCCGAGGAACCGTCAGGGGCTCGTTCGCGCCACGGCAACCGCCCCCGTGGGGACGGTGCGTGTGGGGCGCCTCACGCTAGGCGTGGACGCGGCGCCGTCCCGCTGCTCCCACCAGGAGAAGCACGATGATCGCTCCCACGACGGACATGATGATGCCCGAGGCATGCAGGTCGAACAGGCGGCCGTTGCGCTCGAAGAGCGAGCCGATGAGGCCGCCCACCAGCGAGCCCACCATGCCCAGCAGGGTCGTGGCCACCAGCCCCATGCTCTGCTTGCCCGGCAGGATGGCCCGAGCGATGAGGCCCGCGATGAGGCCAATGATGATGAAGGTGATGATCCCCATGAGAGTCTCTCCCGTGTGAGGGACCCGTGAGGTCCCGACTGGCAGAAACGTAGGAATGGCCACAGGGATCCGTGACCTGGGATGCGAGGAGGGGCTGTCCGGTCGATTGCTAACCGAGCGACCCATCCAGGTGCTGCATCACCGCGAGCGCCGCGAGCGCCGCCGTCTCCGTGCGCAGGATGCGCGAGCCCAGCGTCACCGGCCGCGCGCCCATGCCCCGCAGCCCCTCCACCTCCTCGCGCGCGAGCCCGCCCTCGGGGCCAATCACCAGCGCCACCGGCGTCCCCGCCGCCACGCTCCGGAACGCCTCGCCCAGCGGCACCGCGGACTCCTCCTCATCCAGCACCAGCAGCAGCGTGCCCGGCGTCAAGGCGCGCGCCGCGTCCAGCAGCGGCCGGGGAGGATGCACGCTCGGCACGTCATCGCGCCGGCACTGGCGCGCGGCCTCCTCGACGATCTTCGCCCATCGCTGCGTGCGCTCCTCCGCGCGCTTCGGCTCCAGCTTCACCACGCTGCGCGCGGTGGCCACGGGATGGAACGCGGTGGCGCCCAGCTCCGTGCCCTTCTGCAGCACCAGCTCCAGCTTGTCCCCCTTGGGCAACCCCTGGAGCACGCTCATCTCTCGCGTGGGGGGCGTCACCCGCACGGCGCCCAGCACCAGCCGCACGGACTCCGCGTCCAGGCCGGTGACGCGCGCCTCGAAGGCGCGGCCCTTGCCGTCGAACACCTCCAGCGCGTCGCCGTCCTCGAGCCGCAGCACGTGGACGAGGTAGTGGCGGCGCTCGCCCGTGAGCGTCACGTCGGCGGGGGCGGGGTCGGGCAGGGGGACGAAGAGGCGGACCACGGCGGCTTTCCTTGAAGGGGAGGGCGCCCGGAGGATTCAGCAGGCCCCGCCCGGACACCAGCCCCCCATGCGTCCAGGAGCGTCCTTTCCGCGCTCCACGGGCGCCCGGCGCCTTCCCGTTCCTGCTATGGCGCCCCCACGCCCATGGCCACCCTCGTCATCGAGTCCACCCGCTCCGGCTTCGTCGAATCCCTCCACACCGTGTCCGTCGCGGTGGTGAACGCGGAGGGCACGCGCGTCGCGTACGCGGGGGACCCGGAGCGCGTCACCTTCTGGCGCTCCGCGGCGAAGCCCTTCCAGTCCCTGCCCATGGTGCAGGACGGCGCGGCGGACCGGTACGGCTTCGGCTCGCGCGAGCTGGCGCTCTCGTGCGCGTCCCACTCCAGCGAGCCCGTGCACCGCGCGCTCGCCCTGCGGATGCTGAGCGCGAGCGGCTGCGAGGAGCGCCACCTCGCGTGCGGCCCCCACCCGCCGCTGTCGCCCGCGGTCGCGGAAGAGGCCCTCAAGGCGGGCGTGGTGCTCACGCCCCGGTGGAGCAACTGCTCCGGCAAGCACGCCGGGATGCTCGCGCTGGCCCGGCACCACGGCTGGGACGTCCACGGCTACGCCCGCGACGGCCACCCCGTGCAGGAGCGCATCCAGGATGAGATCGCCAGGTGGACGGGCCTGCCGCGCGACGCGCTGGTGAAGGCCGTGGATGGCTGCCTCGCCGTCTGCTTCGGCCTGCCGCTCAGCGCCATGGCCACCGCGTGGGCTCGCTTCGGCGTGTCGGAAGCGCCCGCCGCCCAGCGCCTGCGCGAGGCGATGCTCGCGCACCCGGAGCTGGTCGCGGGCAAGGGCCGCGCGTGCACGGACCTGATGACCGCCTTCCAGGGCGAGGCCGTGGTGAAGATTGGCGCGGAGGGCGTCTACTGCGCCGCGCTGCCCCGCGCCCGCCTGGGCGTGGCCCTCAAGGTGGAGGACGGCGACGCCCGCTGCGCCGCGCCCGCGCTCCTCGCCGTGCTGCGCCTCCTCGCGGAGCAGCTG
>JAFADT010000631.1 GCA_023424585.1 Pseudomonadota bacterium | reverse complement strand
CTGGCGGACAGCGCGACCCGGGGCGCGTGGCCGGCGCGAGGGGCGCGTTCCACGCGGGAGGGCGCTTCGCGGACCTGGGTGCCCGCGTTCTTGTTCCGGGCCGAGGCCTGCTGGGAGGTGCTCTCCTCGGGGGCAGCGGCCTTGCGGGCCTCGGGCTCCGCGTCCGGAGCGAGCGGTGCGCCGAAGGCCGTGGTCCTTTCGCTCGGAGGTCCAGCGGCGGCTCGCGGCTTGCGGTCGACTGCGTCGCCCGGCGTGGAGGTGGGCTCCTGGGCCGTGGTGCTCGCCGCGCGCGGCTTCGCGGCCCGGGACATGCCGCTGGGCGCGGGGGCGGATTCCGCGAGGGAGACGGGCCCCTCCACGGGCGCCTTCGTGGACGCGGCGCGACGGGGTGGCTCCGCGTCTTGCGACGTGCTCGCGACCGAGCCATGGCGGCCGGAGGGCGACTTCGGTTGGCGGACCGCATCCGCGCCCGTGGCCCCCACGGGAGCGTGGCGGCCGGAGGGGGACTTGGGCTGCCGTGAGGCTTCCGGGGCGGACGACGTGGTGCCCACGGAAACGTGACGACCCGAAGGAGCCTTGGGCTGCCGTGAGGCTTCCGTGGCGGAGGATGCTGGGCCGACCGACGGATGACGACCCGAGGGGGCCTTGGGCTGCCGAGCGGCTTCCGTGGCAGACGAGGTGGTCGCCACGGAAACGTGACGACCCGAGGGGGACTTGGGCTGCCGTGAGGCTTCCGTGGCGGACGATGCAGGGCCGACCGGCGAATGACGCCCTGAAGGGGCCTTGGGTTGCCGTGAGGCTTCCGTGGTGGGGACTGCGGTGCTCACGGAACCATGACGACCCGAGGGTACCTTGGGCTGCCGTGGGGCTTCCGTGGCGGCCGAGGTGGTGGCCACGGAGGCGTGACGTCCCGAGGGTGCCTTCGGCGGGAGAGGAACCTCCGCACCGGGTGCTGTATCCGCGAGGGAGGCAGGGCTTCCCACCAGGGTCTTCCCAGCAGCGGGGCGACGCTGCGCTTCCGTTCCCTGGACGGTCTCTCCTCCCGACGCGTTTCGTGCAGCGGCGGCCTTGGCCGCGTCACCCCTGCGCGGATTCGCGGCGGTGTCCGCGACCGGAGCGTGGCTCCCGGAAGGGGCCTTCGTGGAGGGCGGCACGTCCGGAGAAGCTCCCGTGGCGCGTCCTGGCTCCTTCCGCGGCGCGCGGTCGGCCGCGGCACTCCGAGCCTCCGCACGCCCACGCTTCCCCTCGCCCGAGACATCGGTCCCGGCAACGGCGTTGGAGGAGACCGAGGTCTTCCGGCCCGCGCCGTCCTTCGCCCGCGACACGCGCTTCCCGGGCGCAGCCTCCTCGGCCTGAAGCAGCGACGGGACGTCCGTGTTGGACGTCACCTCGTCGGACAGGTCCTTGCGCTTCGCGGTCACCCTCCCCGTGGCGACCGGTGGCGCCACGAGCACCGACGGCGGCGGCACCCCGACGGCCTGCGCTGGCGCTGGACGCGCGGGCTCCGGCGCTGGCGGACGGGCGCGCTGCTCGCGGGACTTGCGCAGACTCTCGGCGCGGCGCGCGTAGAGGCGAGCCTTCTCGGTGTTGTTCAGCACCTCGCGGCAGAAGAGCGCGAGCCGCTCCCACGTGTGCTGGCGCTCCTCGTCGTCCTCCGTCGCGGTGGCCGCGTTCTCCAGCGCCCAGGCGGCCTCGCCAAACTGCTCGCGTTCAGTGCAGCGGTCCGCGAGCAGCAACCAGGCCTCCTTGTGCCCTGGCTCGAAGCGCACGGCCTGACGCAGCTCCGCCAGGGCCGCGCCCGCGTCGCCCATCGCCTCCAGCGTGGCGACCCGCTCCAGGTGCGCCTTGCGCGCGGCTGGCCCCCGAGGCTCGCGGGCGAGCTGCGCGTGCAGCAACGCGCTCAGCGCGGGCAGGTCGCCCAGGCGACGCGCGAGCGCCAGCAGGTGCTCCCGGGGCTGATCATTGTCCGGGTTCTCCGCGAGCACCTCCGCCCAGGCCCACTGCGCGATGCGCAGGTCACCCAGGGACTCCTCCGCGGTCTGCGCGAGCACCCGCAGCGCCTCCAGGCGATCCGGTGTGCGGCGCGCGGCGGCGGCGCAGGCGGCGCGCAGCCGCTCGACCTGGGCGAAGCGCTCTTCGTCGGAGACGCTGCGCACGAGCCCCGCGAGCACGGGCAGCATCCCGGGAACGAGCGCATCCGCCGCCTCGAAGTCCTCGCGCGCCTTCGCGGCGTTGCCCATGTTCAGCTGCCGCTCGCCTCGCGTCAGCAACGCCACGGCGCGGGCCCGCGAGGTCCTCGCCCGGGAGATCGCGTCATCGAGCGCACGGCGCACGAGGGAGGCGTCCTCGCGCTGGGACAACAGCCGGACCTGCTCACGCAGCGCGGTGCGCTCGCCGGTCAGCTCGACGATCTCCCGGTACATGCGCGCGGCGCCCGCGGAGTCCTGGAGCTCGTTCTCCATCACCTCCGCGAGCCGCGTGAGGGCCTCGGCGCGCTCGGGGGCGTCCTTCGCGCGGTCCGCGCGCTTGAGGTACAGCTGGGCCAGCTCACGCCACGCACGGCGCGCGATGAGCTGCGCCTCCTGACGCTGCGACTGCGCCCGCTCCGCCCCCTCTTCCGCGGTGCGCGCGGAGGAGGCATCCGGAGCCGGGGGCGCGGCGGGCTCGGAGGACTTCACCGACGGGGTGCGCTTGGGCGCGGCGGGGGAGGCGTCCGGCGTGGCGGCAGCCGACTGCGGGAGGACCACTTCCGACGTCGCTTCGTCCTCGTCGAACGCAGGCTTCGAGGTGGCGTGGACCAGGACAGAGGCCCGTCTCGGAGCGGCGGGCTTCTCGTCACGGGGGGGCGTTGTCGCGGAGGCGTCCTTCTCCGCTTCGGCGCGCTCGGGCGGGATGATCTCCGACGTCGATTCTTCGTCGTCGAATGCCATCGCTGGCGCCCCCGGCACCAGCACGGCGTTGGCGGCATGAGGAGCAGCGCTGCGTACCGTGGACGTGCCTGTAGCCGGAACCTTCGTGGCGGCATCGGTCGCAGGCGGCGGAATGACTTCCGACGTCGCTTCATCCGCGTCAAAAGCCTTCGAGGGAGCACCAGGCACTAGCAACGCATCCGGCTCACGAAGAGGCGTCTGCTTCGCTGTCGATGCGGTCTTGTCAGAGGCCTTCACCTGAGCATCAGCTTCAGGTCCGGTCGGACGCGAAGAGAGGACTTCCGACGTCGATGCGGCATCGGTAGATGCCTTCGCCTTGGCTTCAGCTTCAGGCCCGGTCGGACGCGGAGGGAGGACTTCCGACGTCGATGTGTCCTCGGCAGACGCCTTCGCCTGAGCGTCAACTTCAGGTCCAGTCGGACGCGGAGGGATGAGTTCCGACGTCGATATGTCCTCGGCAGACGTTTTCGCTTGAGCGTCAGCTTCAGGTCCGGTCGGACGCGGAGGGATGACCTCCGACGTCGATGCGTCCTCGTCGATGGCCTTGGAAGGCGCTCCCGGGACCAGCACGGCCCCAGGTGAACGCGCCGACGCCAGCTCGTCGTGACTGGCGTTCTTCGAGGGCGCTTCCGTTACCGCAGCGAGTGCTTCCTGGGAGCGCGGCGGTGACGCGGGCTTTTCGTCGAGGGCCTGTGCGACATCGTCTAGCGATGCATCCTCGAGCCTCTTGCCGAAGACCTGCGTCGCTTCGAACAAGGGCCGGGCGGCAACAGCCTTCTCCTCGGAGGACGCCACTCCATCATGGGTCGAGGTGTCCGACGCCGTGACGGCGCTCGCTTCGGTCTCCAGCGGCACAGCCTTCACTTCAGGCGACTGCACCACCGACGCTGCCGCTTCGGTCGTCGTCGCAACGTCCTTCACTTCGGGTGCCGCGGCCGTCCCTGGCGAAGCGTTCGACACAGCGGCCACGGCCTCAGGCGTCCGCGTCGCGCCCCCTGGCGATGATGAGGCTGCTGCCGCATCGGTGTGCTCGGACGAGCGTGCCGCAGCCACCGACAGCGTCGCGCCCGACGCCTTGGTGCCGTGCTCAAGCGCCGCGGAGCCGTCCGCGGATGACGAGGCATTCGCTGCCGCTACAGCGTGCGCAGACGCCGGAGAACCGTCCGTGGGCGACGATGCGTTCGATGCCGCCCCAGCACGCTCAGGCGAGGATGACGCGTCCGACAACAGCAACGCGCTCAACGCCGCGACGACGTGATCAGGAACACCCGAGGACGAGGCCGTTCCCCGCGCAGCAGCGGCGCGTTCAGGCGCATCTTCAGTGCTTGCCGCTGACGAACTGCTCTGCCGCCCAACCGTGGGCGACGGTGCGCTCGCTTCGCCAGGGGTGCCCTCGGGCGCTAGCGCCGCGTCTCGAGGCCCTGCCGACGTGCCGACAGCACTCGACGACTCCTGCAC
>JAFADT010000626.1 GCA_023424585.1 Pseudomonadota bacterium | reverse complement strand
GGTCCAGCCCGCCCCCGCGGCTCCCGCCCCTGCCGCCACCCCTGACGAGGCCGACCTCAAGGGCCCGGTGAAGTACGACGTGAAGAAGGCCTTCGGCGCCATCGCGCGCATCAGCCTCGCGCCGAAGGACTCGCTCACGCCCCGCCAGCAGACGTTCCTGGAGGACTTCACCCGCCGCTACAACGCGAAGACGCAGGGCTCCAAGCGCTACGCCCAGGAGAACCGGAGCCAGCTGTCGGATCCCCGCGTGGTGACGGGCTTCCGGCCGCTGCTCAAGGAGCTCATCTACCCGCTGGCCGTGAACCGCTCCAAGGGCTCCAAGCTCTGGGACGTGGACGGCAACGAGTACCTGGACGCGCTCAACGGCTTCGGCTCCGTGATGTTCGGCCACGCGCCGGACTTCATCACCCAGGCCGTGCGCCAGCAGGTGGACGACGGCTACGAGCTGGGGCCCATGCACCCGCTGGCCGGCGAGGTCGCGAAGCTCGTCTGTGAGTTCACCGGCGCGGACCGCGCGGCGCTCTGTAACACCGGCTCCGAGGCGGTGATGGGGGCGATGCGCATCGCCCGCACCGTCACCGGCCGCAGCACCATCGCCATCTTCACCGGCAGCTACCACGGCATCTTCGACGAGGTGCTGGTGCGCGGCACCAAGAGCCTGCGCACGGTGCCGGCCGCCCCGGGCATCATGGCGGGCGCGGTGCAGGACGTGCTCGTGCTGGACTACGGCACGCCGGAGTCGCTCGAAACCCTGCGCGCCCGCGCGGACTCGCTGGCGGCCATCATGGTGGAGCCGGTGCAGAGCCGCCGCCCGGACTTCCAGCCGCGCGAGTTCCTGCACCAGCTGCGCGACCTCACCCAGAAGTCCGGCTCCGTCTACATCTTCGACGAGGTCATCACCGGCTTCCGCATGCACCCCGGCGGCGCCCAGGCCCTCTTCGGCGTGCAGGCGGACGTGGCCACCTACGGCAAGGTCGTGGGCGGCGGCATGCCCATTGGCATCATCGCGGGCAAGCGCCCGTTCATGGACGCGCTGGATGGCGGCCACTGGCAGTTCGGCGACGAGTCCGTGCCCACGGTGGGCGTGACGTACTTCGCCGGAACGTTCGTGCGCCACCCGCTGGCGCTCGCCGCCGCGAAGGCCGCGCTGGAGCACATGAAGGCCGCGGGCCCGGAGCTGCAGCGAAGCGTGAGCGCCAAGGCGGACGCGCTCGCCAGCACGCTCAACGCCTTCTTCGACGAGGTGGGCGCCCCGCTGCGCATCAAGCACTTCGGGTCGCTGTGGAAGACGTTCGTCACGGCCGACGTCGCGAACGCGGACCTGCTGTTCTGCCTGCTGCGCGACAAGGGCATCCACATCTGGGATGGCTTCCCGTGCTTCTTCACCACCGCGCACTCGGACGCGGACGTGCAGCGGCTCATCACCGCCTTCCAGGACAGCGTCACGGAGCTGCAGGACGCGGGCTTCCTGCCCGGCGCGGCCCGTCCCCAGCCGCAGGCCCCCGCCGCCTTCGACTCCAACCAGCCCCCCGTCCCCGGCGCCCGCCTGGGGCGTGATCCCCAGGGCAACCCCGCCTGGTTCGTCCCTCACCCCACGGTGCCCGGCAAGTTCGTCAAGCTGAGCGAGACCCGATGAAGACCCCCGCGACCCCGATGCACGACCTGCCTGAGGACTTCGATCCGTTCGCCGGACCCGCGCTGCTGCTCACCGCGCCGTCCACCGAGCCCCAGCGCGAGGTGTGGACCGGCGTGCAGATGGGCCCGGACGCGTCCTGCGCCTTCAATGAGTCCATGTCCGTGCGCCTGCACGGCCCGCTGGACGTCGAGTGCCTGCGCGCCGCGCTCCAGGACCTGAGCGAGCGGCACGAGGCGCTGCGCACCACGTTCAGCGCGGACGGTCTCACGCTGTGCGTGGCCGCCGCCACGCCCTTCCCGCTGGAGGTGCTGGCGCTGGACGCGCTGCCGCCCTCCGAGCGCGATGCCCGCGTCCGCGAGCTCGTGACCCACGAGGTGGAGACGCCGCTGTCCCTGGAGACCGGGCCGCTGCTCCGTCCGCGCCTCGCGCGGCTGTCCGCCGGGGAGCACCTGCTGACGCTGACCGCGCACCACATCGTGTGCGACGGCTGGTCCATGGCGGTGATGCTGCGCGACCTGGCGACATTCTATTCGGCGCACGCGCGGCGCACGCCGCACACGCTGGCGCCCGCGCCCTCGTTCAGCGACTACGCCCGCGCGCAGGCGCGGCTGGCCACGACGCCGGAGTACGCGGAGCATGAGCGCTACTGGCTGAAGCAGTTCTCCGGCACGCTGCCGGTGCTGGAGCTGCCGCTGGACCGGCGCCGTCCGCCGTCGAAGACGTACAGCTCCCGGCGCGAGGACTGCGTCCTGGAGCCCGCGCTCGTCGAGCAGCTCAAGCGCGTGGGCGCGCGCCACGGCGGCAGCTTCTTCACCACGCTGCTGGCGGGCTTCAAGGCGCTGCTGCACCGGCTGACGGGGCTGGAGGACGTGGTGGTGGCCATCCCCGCCGCGGGCCAGTCCGTGGCCGGGCTGAAGGACCTGGTGGGCCACTGCGTGAACGCGCTGCCCCTGCGCAGCAACGTGGCCGCGGAGGCGCCCTTCACGCAGGTGCTCAAGCAGCTGCGCACCACGATGCTCGATGCCTACGAGCACCAGGAGTACACGTTCGGCACGCTGCTCAAGCAACTGGCGCTGCCGCGCGACCCCAGCCGCCTGCCGCTGGTCAACGTGCTGTTCAACGTGGACCAGGCCGTCACGGGCGACCAGCTGGAGTTCCAGGGCCTCACCTGCACCCTGGCGAGCAACCCGCGCCACTTCGAGAACTTCGACCTCTTCATCAACGCGGCCGAGGCCCATGGCCGCGTGGTGCTGGAGTGCCAGTACAACACCGACCTCTTCGACGGCTCCACGGTTCGCCGCTGGATGGCGTGTTACGAAGAATTGCTGCGGGGCGTGGTCGCCGACGCGGACTGCCCCGTGTCGCGCCTGCCGCTGCTGCCCGCCGCGGAGAAGCAGCGGGTGCTGGTGGACTGGAACGCCACCGCGAAGCCGTTCGACCGCGAGGCCTTCGTCCACACGCTCGTGGCCGCGCAGGCCCAGGCCACGCCCGACGCGGTGGCGCTGCGCGCGGGCGACGCGGCGCTCACGTACCAGCAGCTGATCCAGCGCGCCCACCAGGTGGCGCATGGCCTGAAGCAGGAGGGCGTCACCGCAGGCAGCCTCGTGGGCCTCTTCACGAACCGCGGCGTGGACATGGTGGTGGGCCTGCTGGGCATCCTCGAAGCAGGCGCCGGCTACGTCCCGCTCGACCCCGGCTTCCCGCCCGAGCGGCTGGCCTTCATGGTCGAGGACGCGAAGCTCTCCACCATCCTCACGCAGCAGGCGCTGGTGGCGTCCCTGCCGTCCACGAGCGTGAAGCCGCTGCTCATCGAGGACACGGCCTCGCAGCCGGAGTCCGCGCTCCCGGCGCAGGACGCGTCTCCGGAGACCGTGGCGTACGTCATCTACACGTCGGGCTCGACGGGCAAGCCCAAGGGCGTGCGCGTGCCGCACCGCGCGGTGGTGAACTTCCTCGGCTCCATGCAGGAGGCCCCGGGCC
>JAFADT010000621.1 GCA_023424585.1 Pseudomonadota bacterium | reverse complement strand
GTGCCCTCCCCCGCGGCGCTCGCTTCACCCGACGGCGCGGGCTCGGGGGCGGGGGCCGTTTCCTGTGTCGCGACGGCATCGCTGGCGGCGGGCGCGGCTTGGGAGGTGGCTGGCGCCTCGGCGGCGGCACTCCCCTCGCGCTGCTCCAGCCGCTCGCCTCCGGCCTCCGCGGCCTTGAGGAACTCGTCGTACTCCGACTTGCGGGCGGCGGCCTTCGCCTCCGCGTCGGCGGAGCCCCGCTCCGCGGCGGCGCGGCCCGCGCGGATGGCCCGGGCGCTCAGCAGGATGCCTCCCACGAAGGCCAGGAGATGCAGCGCCGACATGAAGCTCCACCCCGTGATGAGGCCGTCCGCGCCGTCGCGCACGAAGTTGAGCGCGAGCACGAACACCCCGCCGGACAGCGCGGCCCCCACGGCCGTGGTCCACGTGCGCAACGCGACGATGCGCGCGGCGCCGTAGCAGAAGGCCGGCAGCACCGCGAGCACCCACAGGTCCTCCAGCGCCACCACCACCGGGATGCGCAGGAAGTCGGACGGCAGCGCGTTCACCCGCGAGTGCAGGCGCAGCACCAGCGACACGCTGAGCATGGCCCCCACCACCAGCGACAGGAAGCCCAGTCCGACGATGAACTGGAAGCGGCGGACGCGGACGCGCAGGGGATCGAGGACACCAAGTTTCGTGCTCACGGCCCGAAAGCCTAGCGCACTCTCACCCTTCGTCCTCTTCCCCGACAGCCGCTTCCCCCGCCGAGCGAGGGGGCGGGCCGTCGCCGTAGAAGACCTCCTCCATCACCAGCCCCTGGGGCGGCGCGGTGGCCCCGGCCTGCTTGCGGTCGCGCGAGGCCAGCACCTGGGCCACCCACGCCTCGGGGCGGCGCCCCTTGCCCACCTCCACCAGGGTGCCCACCAGGTTGCGCACCATGTGCTTGAGGAAGGCCGTGCCCTCCACCACGAAGGCAATGGTGTCTCCGGACGCGCCCTCCACGCGCACCTGCCGGAGCTCGCGCACCGCGTGCTTCGCCTGGCAGTCCGCAGCGCGGAACGCGGAGAAGTCATGCCGGCCCACCAGGGCCTGCGACGCGCGGCGCATGGCCTCCACGTCCAGCGGGGCGAACAGCTCCCAGTGCGTGGTGCGCAGGAGCGGTGAGCGCGTGCGCCGGTTGCTCACCCGGTAGCGGTAGCGCTTGCCCCGCGACCAGCGGCGCGGGTCGAACTCCGCGGCCACCTCCTCGGCGGCCACCACCGCGATGTCCGGCGGGAGGAGGCCGTTGAGGCCCATCGTGTAGGCCTTCATCGGCAGCACGCGAGGCGCGTCGAAGCAGGCCACCTGCCCCGTCGCGTGCACGCCCGCGTCGGTGCGGCCTGCGGAGGCGACGAGGACGCGCTCCCCCAGGAGCTTCTGGAGCGCCTCCTGGAGCGTGGACTGGATGGACGGCCCCTGGGGCTGCACCTGCCAGCCCACGTACCGGGTGCCTTCATATTCGAGCGTCAGCTTCAGCCGGGGCATGGGGTGAGCAGCGGCGCGCGGTTCAACGCGACTTCAGCCATCCCTCCAGCACGTCCGCCGCGAGCTTCGCCAGCGACACGTTCGCCTTGCGCGCCTGGGCCTCCAGCTTCTCGTACAGCGCGGGGTCCAGCGGCAGCGCGAGCAGGCGCGGCTCGGTGGCCGGGAGGGCGGCCAGGTGCATGGCCTCCGGGGGCGGGCCGTCCACGAACGCCGCCACCTCCGACAGCTCCAGCGCCATCTCCGACGTGGGCGCGGAGGACTGGCGCGTGGACAGGCGCTTCAGCTCCTGGGGGCGCTCGTCCTCGAAGAGCTGCTTGACGAAGTTGGCCAGGTGCAGCGGCGTGGGCGTGAAGTCGTAGGACTCCAGGAAGTCGTCCAGGTCGCGCTGCATGTCCAGCGCCGTCTGGTAGCGGCGCTCGCGGTCGCGGGCGAGCGCGCGCATCAGGATGGCCTCCACGCGCTCCGGCAGGTCCTCGCGGAAGTACGACGGCGCGTAGATCTTCGCCTCGGTGATGCTCCGCATGACGGCGATGTCGGAGTCGCCCGTGAAGAGCTTGAAGCCGGTGAGCCACTCGTAGAGGACGGTGCCCAGCGAGAAGATGTCGCTGCGGCTGTCCAGCGGCCGGCCCAGGCACTGCTCCGGGGACAGGTAGCTGAGCTTGCCCTTGATCTCCCCCGAGCGCGTCTGCTCCACCTGGTTGGCGGCCTTGGCGATGCCGAAGTCGAGCACCTTCACCGAGCCATCGAACGCGACGACGATGTTCTCCGGCGTCACGTCGCGGTGGACGATGTTGAGCGGGTTGCCGTAGCGGTCCTTCTTCGTGTGCGCGTAGTGGAGGCCCGCGCAGACGCAGGAGGCGATCTTCAGCGCGTACACCATGGGGAAGGGAATCCCCAGGGACTCGGCCTTGGGCACGACGCGGCGCATGTCCCGGCCGGACACGTACTCCATGGCGATGAAGTAGCTGTCGACGATCTTCCCCAGGTCGTGGATCTGCACGATGTTGGGGTGGTTGAGCTGGGCGGCGAGCCGCGCCTCGTTGAGGAACATCTTCACGAAGGCCGCGTGCTTGGACAGATGCGGACGGATGCGCTTGATGACGATGGGCGTCTCGTCGCCGCTGTCCTCCAGCTGGTGCGCGAGGAAGATCTCCGCCATGCCCCCGACAGCGATCCGGTCGATGAGCCGGTACTTGCCGAAGCGGAACACATCGCGCGGGGGCGAGGAGGTGGCGGGGGCCATGGAGAGCAATGTAGCCGCGCCCCGCCCATGGGCGCTAACGAAGTTGGACCACGAGCACCTTGAGCGCCGGTTCCTCACCCGCGGGCGCCGGAAAGTCGAGCCCCGAGGGACCGAACGACCCCACCGTCCTCCCGGTCCTGCCAGCCCGCGTCACGCCCTCCAGCACCATCATCTCGAAGCGGCGCGAGGGCAGCCCCGCCAGGTTGCAGCAGGCGACCAGGCGGCCCTGGGGGGCCACCACCCTCGCCGCGGCCTCGGCCAGCCGGGCGGAGTCGCGGGCGGCGGAGAAGCGCGTCGCCTTGGTGGTGGAGAACGACGGCGGGTCGGAGACCACGACATCGAAGGACTCCCCCTTCTTCGCGAGCCGCCCGAGCCAGTCGAACACGTCGCCAGCCACGTAGTCGTAGCGATCCACGGATTGGCCGTTGAGGCGCGCGTTCTCCTCGCCCCACTCGAGCACGCGGCGGCTGGCGTCCATGTTGAGCACGCGCTTCGCGCCCCCGGCGGTCGCCGCGACGCCGAAGGCGCAGGTGTACGCGAAGAGGTTGAGGACGGTGAGCCCGGAGACCTGGCCCTGGAGCCACGCGCGCGTGTCGCGCATGTCCAGGTAGAGGCCCACGGACAGGCCCTGTCCGGGGCGAATGAGGAAGGACAGGCCGTTCTCCTTCGCGACGAGCTCCTCCACGGGCTCGCCGCGAGCGGCGGCCTCCGGGGCGAGCGCGTCCTTCGCCACGTTGGCGAGCACGCGCGCCTCCCGAGGACGGCGCTTGAGGTAGACGCTGCGAGGGGTCCACGCGGAGACGGCGGCGTCGAGCAGCGTGGTCTCTTCGGAGTCGGTCAGGTCGCGGTAGAGGCTGACCACGACGACGTCGCCGAAGACGTCCGCCGTCACGTCGGGCACGCCATCGGCGGCGCCGTTCAGGAGGCGGAGGGCGGAGGTGGCGGGGGCGGCGAGCAGCGGACCCCGGCGGGCGCGGGAGGCGCGCAGCAGGTCCACGAGGCGGGGAGGCAGGGCACTCACGCGCCCCTTCTACCCTACGAACCCAGCCGTGCGCGGGACCAGACGCGGGCGAGCGCGGCGGCGGCGTCGCGGGCCAGGTCCACGTAGTCGTTGCCCAGCAGCTGTCCTTCGCGGACGCAGACGCGGCCATCGACGATGGTCCACGCCACGCGGGCGGCGGTGAGCTGGCCCAGGAGGAAGGGCGAGTAGCCCGTCTCCGGGTCGGCGGCGGGGATGGCGTCGTAGACGACGAGGTCCGCGATGCTGCCCTCCTCCACGCCGCCCGACGGCTTGCCGTACAGGCGGGTACACAGCTCCGCAGGGCCGCTGACGAACAGGTGCGCCAGCGAGTCATCCAGGTCCGGCATGCGACCGGAGCGCGCCAGCGACAGCATGCTGACGAGCGCCCCGGCCAGCTCCTCCTGGAGGGTGCCGTGGCCGCCGGTGCCCAGGCCCACGAGGTGGAGGCTGGACAGCGCGCCGTCGGCGGACTCGGCCGCGCGGTCCATGGAGCGCGTGGCGCGGGGGGTGAGGGCGATGAAGGTGCCGGAGGCGGCCAGCCGCTCGGACTCGGAGCGCTCGACGGCGCGGGGATAGCCGGCGATGGCGTGGGGGCCGAGGAGGCCGAGCGCGTCCAGGCGCGGCACGACGCGGCTGCCGTGCGTGGCGTAGGTGGTGGAGAGGTCGTCCTCGTTCTCGGCGAGGTGGAAGACGACGGGCGCGTTCAGCTCCGCGCGCAAGCGGGAGATGCGGGTCAGTAGGGCGTCCTCGCAGGTGTAGGACGCGTGGAAGCCCAGCGCGCCCCGGACGCGGGGGTGCTCGCGGTAGCGGCGGACGAAGTCGGCGTTGGCATCGGCCTGGGCCTCCGCGGCGGAGGCGCCATCCAGGCTGTGCGTGGAGTGGGACGCGACCAGGCGGAGGCCCACCGCGTTCGCGGCGCGGGCCTGGGCCTCCAGGGCGCCGGCGACGTCGGTGGGGCACGACAGGTGGTCCACGACGAGGCAGACGCCATCCAGCAGGGCGCGGGCGGCGGCGAAACGGGTCAGGACCTCCACGTCCTCGGAGGTGAGGAGGTTGGCCACGGAGCGCATGCGCTCCAGGCGCGAGCGGGGCTGGCGCAGGAGGAAGTCGCCATTGGGGGGCAG
>JAFADT010000608.1 GCA_023424585.1 Pseudomonadota bacterium | reverse complement strand
GTGCCCTCCCGCTCGAACAGGTAGGGCACCGCGTCGAGCCGGAACCCGTCGATGCCGAGGTCCAGCCAGAACCGCAGGACGTCGAGCATCGCCTCCCGCACGGCCGGGTTGTCGTAGTTCAGGTCCGGCTGGTGGCTGAAGAAGCGGTGCCAGAAGTACTGCTTGGCCACCGGGTCCCACGTCCAGTTGGAGCGCTCCGTGTCGGTGAAGATGATGCGCGCGCCCTTGTAGGAGTCGTCCGTGTCGCTCCAGACGTACCAGTTGCGCTTGGGGCTCTTGGGGTCGCGCCGGGCCTCCTGGAACCAGGGGTGCTGGTCGCTGGTGTGGTTGACCACCAGCTCGATGAGGATGCGCAGCCCGCGCTTGTGCGCCTCTTCCACCAGGCGCTGGAAGTCCGCGAGCGTGCCGTAGTCCGGGTGGATGCCGTAGTAGTCCGCGATGTCGTAGCCGTCGTCGCGCAGCGGGGAGGGGTAGTGCGGCAGCAGCCACAGGCAGTCCACGCCCAGGCCCTGGAGGTACGGCAGCTTCTCGATCAGGCCGGGGATGTCCCCGTGGCCGTCCCCGTTGGAGTCATGGAATGCGCGGATGTGCAGCTCGTAGATGAGCGCTTTTTTGTACCAAAGCGGATCCAGGTCCATACGCCTCTCGGAGGGAGTCACTCGAAGTAGTCGAAAGCGTGTTCGGTGCGACGGTAGCGGTACACGGCCCAGAGCGCCGCGGGCTGTTCGGGCGTCAGGCGCACCTGCACGTCCGGGCCCTGCCACAGCGAGCGCTGGTCGGCCAGCAGCTCATGCACCTGGTAGGTCTCCTCCGCGTTGACGCCCAGCCACGCCATGGGCACGCGGAGCAGCGCCTCCTGCGGCGCGTACGGATCCAGGCTCACCGCCACCAGCACCGTGCTGAGGCCGTCCGGCGAGCGCTTGCCGTAGAAGAGGACGCGGTCGTTGTCGGACTCGAAGAAGCGCAGGCCCTGGTACTGCTGGAGCGCGGGGTGCGCCTTGCGGACGGCGTTGAGCTTCGAGATCCACTCGGAGATGTTGCCCGGCCGCTCCCAGTCCCAGGCCACCAGCTGGTACTTCTCCGAGTCCAGGTACTCCTCCTTGCCCGGGAGGGGCCGGCCCTCGCACAGCTCGAAGCCCGAGTACATGCCCCACACGGAGGACAGGGTGGCGGCCAGCGCCGCGCGCAGGCGGAAGGCGCCGGGGCCCGCGTTCTGGAGGTTCTCCGGGAGGATGTCCGGCGTGTTGGGCCACAGGTTGCCGCGGAAGTAGTCCGCCACGGGCGGGGTGGTGAGCTCCTCCAGGTACTCCCGCAGCTCCTGCTTGAAGAGGCGCCACGTGAAGTACGTGTACGACTGGGTGAAGCCCACCTTGCCCAGGGCCTTCATCACCTTCGGGCGCGTAAAGGCCTCCGACAGGAAGAGGACGTCCGGGTGCTGGTCCTGCACCTCGCGGATGAGCCAGTGCCAGAACTGGATGGGCTTGGTGTGCGGGTTGTCCACGCGGAAGGTCCGCACGCCCTGGTCCACCCAGTGCAGGACGACGGACTTGAGCTCCTTCCAGAGCGAGTCCCGCGCGGGGCCCATCCAGTCGAAGTTGACGATGTCCTCGTAGCGCTTGGGCGGGTTCTCCGCCGTCTTGATGGTGCCGTCCGGGCGGTGCTGGAACCACTCCGGATGCTCCTTCACGTAGGGGTGGTCCGGCGAGCACTGGAAGGCCAGATCCAGCGCCACCTCGATGCCGTGCGCCTTCGCCGCGTCCACGAACGCGCGGAAGTCCTGCAACGTGCCCAGCTCCGGGTGCACGGCCTTGTGGCCGCCCTCGGCGGCGCCGATGGCCCACGGGCTGCCCACGTCGCCGGGCTCCGCGCGCAGGCTGTTGTTCCTGCCCTTGCGCGCGGTGCGGCCGATGGGGTGGATGGGCGGGAGGTAGACCGTGTCGAAGCCGAGCTTCTGGATGTACGGCAGCCAGGCCTGCGCGTCCTTGAAGGTGCCGTGCGTCTTGCCGTCGCGTCTGGCGGAGCGCGGGAAGAACTCGTACCAGGCGGCGTTGCGCGCCTTCTCCCGGTCCACGAACACCTCCAGCACCTGGTCGTACGCGCGAGCCAGCGTGCGGTCCGGATGCCGTGACGCGGCGTCCGCCAGCTCGGGGGACAGTGCGACCAGGAGGTGGTCCGGCGTGGGCGGCGTGCGCAGGCGGGCCCCGGCCTCGGCGAGCAGCCGGTGGTCCTCCGCGGACCTGCCCCGCGCGCGCGCGGCGGCGCCCTCCAGCAGCGCGGCGCCCTCCAGCAGCTCGCTCTTCACGTCGCGGCCGGCGTCCACCTTGCGCTTCAGCTCGTGGGCCCAGGTGCGGAAGAGATCTGGCCAGGCTTCAATCGTGTATTCGTAGCGGCCGTTGCGGGCGAGCGGGAAGGCGCCCTCCCACGCGTCGTTGTTCTTGAAGGCAAGGGGGGCCTCCGCCCACTCCGTCTTCTGGGCGGCGGGGGTGACCTGCCGCCAGCGGACGACGGCCACGAGGACGTCGTGACCTTCCTTGAAGATATCCGCCCGGACGGTGAGGCTCTCCCCGGCGACGCGCTTGATGGCGTAGCGGCCCGCGTCCAGCTCCGGCTGGACGTTCTCGATGAACACGCTTCCGAGTCGTTCGGTCATATCGGCTGGCGGCCCTTATAGGATTCCGAGTCAGTGGCTCCAGGCGGCAATGTGCCGGTGGTGTTGATTGAAGGTGACGACCGCCTGGGCGCGTTGGCCTGTCAACGTTAGGAACGGAGGGAGCGGCCGCCCACCCTGCGGGGCCGGGTGGACGGGCTCCGGTAGTTGAAGCTGGGATCCGCCCCTCCGGTTGCGGTATCCGGGACGAACATGGCGCCCAACGACTCCGCTGCTCAGCAAGCGAGTGACCTGTCGGCCGACCGCGACCTGCTGAGGCAGGTGGCGCTGGGCAGCGCGGCGGCCATGCGCGACGTCTACGCGCGCTGTTCCGCGCGGGCGTTCGCCATCGCGGCGCGGCTGTTGCCCGCGCGGGCGGATGCGGAGGAGGTGCTGCAGGAGGCCTTCCTGGAGGTCTGGCGCCGCGCGCGCGAGTTCGACCCGGAGCGGGGCGGGCTGGAGGCGTGGGTGGCGACCATCGCGCGGACGCGGGCCCTTGACCGACGGCGGTCGCTGGGCACGGTGTCGCGG
>JAFADT010000443.1 GCA_023424585.1 Pseudomonadota bacterium | reverse complement strand
CCGGCGGCTCGGGTAGACCGCGTAGATGGGCAGGCCCGGGGGCGTGTCCGCCGCGAGCACCGGGACGAGCAGCCCCGCGCGCACGTCGTCCGCCACGAGCGAGGCCGCGAGCCGCACGACGCCCAGCCCCGCGCGCGCCGCGGCCTGCCCCGCGCGCTCGCTCGGCACGCGCAGCCGGCCCGTCACCGGCACGGTGCTCGCGGTCCGCCCCTCGCCGAAGAACCACACCTCGTCGGTGCCGGGCTCGGCCAGGAGGATGCACTCGTGCGTCGTCAGGGCTTCCGGCGTCCGGGGCGTGCCGTGGCGGCTGAGGTAGTGGGGGCTGGCGTAGTAGCCCGTGCGCAGGCGCCCGAGCCTGCGCGCCATCAGCGACGAGTCCGCGAGCGGCCCGGTGCGCAGCGCCAGGTCGTACTCCTCCGCGATGAGGTCCACGTGCGTCTGCGCGAGCGACACCTCCACGCGCAGCCGGGGCTCATGCAGGAGCAGCTCCGCGATGACGGGCGTGAGCAGCTCGCCCAGCAGTGACAGGGTGGCGATGCGCAGCGTGCCCTGGGGCGTGCCGCGCGACTCGCTCAGGGCCGCGTTCACCGCGCGGGCCTCGGCGACGAGCCGCGCGCAGTGCGCGTGGTACTCGCGGCCCGCTTCGGTGAGGCGGAGCCTGCGCGTGTTTCGCTCGAGCAGGCGGAGGCCCAGGCGCTCCTCCAGCGCGGCCAGCCGGCGGCTCACCGTGGACTTGCGCAGGCCCAGGCGCTCCGCCGCGGCGGTGATGCTGGCCGTCGCCACCACCTCCGTGAAGAGGAGCATGTCGTCCAGCAGGGGCGGTCTCGCGGCCACGAGGGCGAGCCTATGTCCCGGCCGCGAGGGGCGCGAGCCCTCCGTGGCCCTCCCGTCGGTCGTCGGCCGCGCCCGCGAGGAGCGTGGCCGCGCCGCGGGGGATGCCCCCCCGGCCCGACGCGCGGCAGGAGCCGTCGCCTGGGAGGCCCCTGGGAGGCGAGTGCCCGCCAGGCTGGCATCCGGTGGTGATGTCCGGAGGGGTTGGACAGAATCAGGCTGACGCACGTCCAGGATGGTCTTGAAGGCAGGGGAGGGAAGAGCACGCCATGTTTCGAATCGAGTCCGAGAAAGCGTTGCAGCGCGCGTTCCGCTCCAGGGATCGCAAGTACGTCGAGTTGCCCAAGGGCCTCCAGCTGCCGCTCTTCGTCCGGGACTACCTCTCGTGGGTGGATCCGTATGGGGTGCGCGTCTTCCTCGTGTTCGTCGCACCCGGGAGCAAGCAGCCCACGGGCATCGCCTTCCGCCGGGATCAGCAGGGCGACCCGACCCTGGCGCCCAAGTTCTGTGATTGGTGTCAGGCGCCCACGGGCGCGGAGGTGGGCCTGCTCACCACGGACGTCGACTCGAAGCGCCGCGTGGGCGTGAACGTCTGCCTGGACCTGCGCTGCGGTGAGCGGTTGGAGGCCCTCGCGGACCGCTCCGGTCGCAGCTCGCTGGACGAGAAGGCGCGGCTCATCGAACGCATGGCGCGCTTCGCGAGCGAGGCGCTGGAGCTGGAACCCGACGCGGAGGAGTGAGGAGGCGGGCCCTGGTGCCGGGCCCGCGCTCCCGCGTGTCATCGCCCTCGCAGGTGGCGGCGCAGTGGCTCCGCCACCGTGGAGGCGTGGGGCGCGCTGAGCATCGTGTAGTGGTCTCCGGGCACGTCGTAGGTGGTGACGGGGCCCGTGAGCCACGTGCTCCAGGCGGGGGCCTGGGGATCGCGCTGTCCCTCGGTGGCCCGGAAGAGCAGCGTGGGCCCCGAGTAGCCACCGGTGGGCACGTAGCAGCGCTGGGCTTCGTAGAGCCGCGTGTGCAGGGCCAGGAGCCGCTCGGCGCCCTCCAGGTCCAGCCCGAGGTTGCCTTCAGGCGTGTGCTGGAGCTGCTCCAGCACGTACGCGAGGCGCTCGCGTGCCTCCATGTGTCGCAGCCGCTCCAGGTCCAGGGACTGTTCTTGCCAGCGCAGGCCGAGCGTCCGTCCGAAGAGGGCCAGCAGGCCGAGCGGATCGGCCTCGGGCCGCGGCTGGGGCGTGGGCACGGTGGAGTCCATCAGGGCCAGCAGCTCCACCTGCTCACCCAGGGCCTGGAGCTGGCGCGCCAGCTCCAGGGCGATGAGCCCCCCGAGGGACCAGCCTCCCAGCAGGTACGGTCCCTGCGGCTGCACGGCACGAACCTGGGCGAGGTGGTCGCGCGCCAGCGCCTCGACAGAAGCGGGAGGAAGCGCGCCGCCCTCCAGGCCCGGCGCGGACAGCCCGTAGATGGGCCGGTCATTGCCCAACTGGCGGACGAGCTCGGAATAGCCCAGCACGCCGCCGCCACCGCCATGGACGAGGAAGAGGGGACGGACGCCCTCCGTGCCCGCCGCCAGTCGCACGAGGTCGGTGGGAAGCGGAGAGGTCTCTTGCTGGAACCGCCGCGCCAGTTGCTCGACGGTGCCGTACTGGAAGAGGGCCGCCATGGGGAGCGAGTGCCCGGTGTGCGCGCGGATGGAGGCGATCAATCGCAGGGCCAGCAGGGAGTGACCGCCCAAGTCGAAGAAGTTGTCGGTGACGCTGACGCGAGGCACGCGCAGCACCTCCGCGAAGGCCCTGGCCAGCTGCTCTTCCAGTGGCGTGCGGGGCGCGATGTGGCTTCCGGATGGGGAGAGCCCAAGCGCGGGGAGGGCCTTGCGGTCCAGCTTGCCGTTGGAGGTGAGGGGCAGGGAGTCGAGGCGGCCCACGGCGGAGGGCACCATGTACTCGGGCAGTCGCTGCTGGAGGAAGGAGCGCAGCTCCGCCACGTCGAGCGACGCGGGAGCGACGACGTAGGCGA
>JAFADT010000442.1 GCA_023424585.1 Pseudomonadota bacterium | reverse complement strand
CGTCCAGCGCCTGTCCCGCGCGGCGCAGCTCGCGCACCGGGCCCAGCGCCAGCAGGCGGCGGCGCACCACGGCCACGCGCTCGCACAGCCGCTCCACCTCCGCCAGGTTGTGCGAGCACAGGACGATGGTGCGCCCCTCGGAGGCCAGCTCCGCCACCGCGTCGCGCACGGTGCGCGCGGACTCCGGGTCCAGGCCGCTGGTGGGCTCGTCCAGGAAGATGACGCGCGGGTCGTGCACCAGCGTGCGCACGATGGCCAGCTTCTGGCGCATGCCCTTGCTGAAGCCGCCGCACGGGTCGTCCTCGCGGCCGCCCAGCCCGAAGCGGTCGAGGTAGTGCTTCGCGCGGGGCCACGCGGTGGACTCGTCCAGTTCGTGCAGCTTGATGAAGAAGCGCAGGTTCTCCCGCGCGGTGAGCCGGTCGTAGAGCCCGGGCTGCTCGGTGAGCAGGCCCACCACCTTGCGCAGCGACTCGCCGTCGTGGGTGACGGAGTGGCCCCACACCTCCGCGTCGCCCGCGGAGGGCCTGAGCAGCCCCGTCAGCATGCGCACCGTCGTCGTCTTGCCCGCGCCGTTGGGGCCCAGGAGGCCGAACACCTCGCCGGGCCGCACGTCGAAGGTGAGGTCCTCCACGGCGGTGCGCTCGCCAAAGCGCTTCGCCAGCCCGCGCACGCGCAGGCCCCCCTCCACGGGGGCCTCCACGCGGGGGGGAGGGACGAAGATGCTCACTCGATGGTCACCAGGACGAACTTGTTGTTGATGTCCCGGTCGATGAGGGTGACGGTCTTGTCGGCCCCCACCGCGTTGCGCAGCAGGTTCACGCGGTTGTGCTCCACCAGGGCCCACTCACGGCCGGGCCGCGACACGTAGTTGCGCATGCGCGTGTTGGCGTCGTTGGCGCGGAACTGCTCCACCGTGTTGCGCGAGTAGAACGTCTCCCCGCGCCAGTTCATCATGTACGCGGCGATGGGCTCGCCCGGCTTGCGCTGGGCGTAGTAGCGCCAGAACAGGTCGCGCTGCGTCCAGTGGTGGGACAGGTCCACCCAGTGGCCCCAGTTGAACCAGAGCGCGAACGCCGCGGCCAGCCCCCAGAAGGTGCTGAACAGCAGCACGCGCGAGCGCTGCAGCGCGGCCACCGCCGCCAGCACGCCGGCCACGCCGAACGCGAAGCCCAGGGCCACCTTCACGTTGATGGTGCCGGACAGGGCCTTGAACAGCGCGTCCGACGCGGGCGGCCCCCTGAAGCCGCGCACCGCCAGCGCCACGCCCACCAGCGCCAGGCCGAAGCCCACCGCCTGGAGCACCGTGCGCCCCGGCGCCTCCTCCGGCCGCGACGCCTGCCAGAGGAGGAAGGCCGCCACGGCCAGCAGCGCCACGCCCCACAGCCCCATCGCGGACACCTGCCCCTGCGACGTCACCGCGGCCAGCGTGGCCCCGCCGGTGAGCAGGAGGCCCAGCGCGAAGGCGCGTCCGGCGGCCGGGCGCTCCCCCTTCGCCTTGGAGGAGAACGCGTCGAAGGCCAGGTACACGCCGAAGGCCAGCAGCACCAGCGTCACCAGGTCGCCCATCCACAGCGGGCGCGAGGAGAAGAACGCGATGGGCTTGGTGACCAGCTCCTGCGGATAGGGCCGGTCGTAGTTGTAGACGAACAGGTCGGTGAAGTCCTTGGGGTTCTCCGCCAGGTCCTTGCCCACCAGGATGAAGAGCACCAGGCCGAAGATGAGGCTCACGGCGTGCTCGGAGACGCCGTCCTTCCACAGCCGGTCCACGAACAGCGCGATGAGGATGGCCAGGCCCGGCAGGATGGGGAACACGTAGTGGTGGAACTTCGTGGCGCTGGAGGCCAGCAGGTAGAACGCGAACGCCACCCACAGCACCGCGATGAGCGCCAGGTGGTCCGCCTTGTCCCGCGAGCGCAGCTTGAGGCGCGACACGACCGCGAACGCGCCGGGCAGCAGCGCCACCCAGGGGAAGATGGCGAAGCCGCCCTGCTCGATGAAGTAGGTGAACGACCCGCCCGGCGTGGTGGTGTGCACGCCCGAGGTGAGGCGGTTCAGGTGGTCGTGGATGAAGAAGCGGTACCAGAACAGCTTGCCCTCGTCGTCCACGCCGTCGAAGAGCACCAGCGTCAGGTACCAGGGCACCGCCACCGCCGCGAACACGAGGATGCCCGTGCCCAGCTTCATCCGGTACATCTGCGCCCACAGCACCGGCATGGCCCGCGTGCCCGCGCGCACCTGGGCGCGGACCTCGCCGCTGGCCAGCCAACGCAGGTGGGCCTCCAGGCTCTCGCGGCTCCACGGGATGACGGCGGCGACCGCGTACAGCACCAGGATGACCGCGGGCAGGCCCACGCCCAACAGGCCCTTGGCCAGCGTGGCCAGGCCCGCGAAGACGTAGAACGCGTACCACCAGCCGGCGCGGTGCTTCGTGGTGTCATCCAGCTGCGCGATGAGCGCGCACGCCATGGCGCACACGAACGTGGTGACGAAGGGCGTGTCGGTGACGGTCTGCCGGGTGAGCAGGAAGTACAGCGGCATGGTGGCCAGCACGAAGCCGGTGGCCAGGCCCGCGCGCATGTTCACCACCCGCGCCACCGCCAGCGACAGCAGCGCCACGGCGGTGATGCTCAGGAGGGCGAAGGGCATGCGCATGCCCCACTCCGTGTAGAGCCCCATGGCGCCGTCGCCCCTGAGCGCGCCGACGAGGTTCATCCCCAGCGCCTGCATCCACATGGTGAGCGGCGGCTTGGAGAAGAACCACGCGTTCTCCCAGAAGGGATAGACGTAGTCGCCGCGCTGGATCATCTGCCGGCCCACCTCGCCGTAGTGGGTCTCCCAGGGGTCCCACAGGCCGACCGCGCCCAGGTAGGGCACGAAGAGCAGCGCCGCGAAGCCCGCGGTCGCCAGGACCACGCGCGCGCTGAAGGACAGGGCCAGCCACCGCTTCGCCCAGGAAGACGTCAGGGTGTCCTCACCGAGGATGGCCCGGGTGAAGGTGGATTCCCCCTGCGGGTTCTTTTCGCCGTCGCTTGCCACGCGCGCGTGCTCCTTCGTCGTCTGGGACGGGCCACCGTGCACCCCATGGGGCCGGGGGGCTTATACCCCCGCGACTCCCGCCGGTCGACCGACCTGGAAGGGGGTGCGTCGTTCTCGCGCCACCCGCGTGCACAGGGGCTGTGCAGGCGCCTGCACAGCCGCACGGGCAAGTCCGCGAAAGCCCGTCCTCCGGCCAGGGGCACGGGCCTTGTAATGGCCCCCCGTCACCAGGCCTGAGCGCGTGGCCGGAACGCGCGAGGCCGCTCGACGAGGAGCAGTGATGCTGGTTTCAGCGGTGACCCTGGGCTGTGCCCTCCTGCTGGGGCAGGTGGAGGCGCCGGAGGCGACGGCGCCGCGGGCTCCGGACGAGGCGCCGGTGGCGACGGCGCCGCGGGCTCCGGACGAGGCGCCGGTGGAGACAACACCGGCCGCCACGCCCGAGCCGCCTCCGGAGCCGGAGCCGTGGGACTTCCAGATGCCCGTCCCGGACGCGTCATCTCCCCAGCAGCTCCATGACGGGCAGGTGCGGTGCCTCGCCCTGCCGCCCACGCCCGCCGTGCCTTCGGGAGCGTGGCGCGCCAGCTGCGACGACGCGAGGAAGGAGTGCTGGGTGTCGCCCGCGTATGAGCTGGACGCGGAGGGCCACGAGAGCGACCAGCCCCTGCAACGGGTGAACGCGTGCGTGCCGCTGCGGATGCCCCCGGAGCTGGCACGCGAGTACCGCCTGGTGCCCGCCATCGCGGAGGCGCCGCCGGGCTGGTACCGCGACGCGCGCGGGCGGGTGCTCCAGTACAACTTCGACCTGCACCGGCGCGTCTACGTGGGCGGGGCCTGGGCGCCGCGCTGGCTGCGCGCGCCGGACCGCCTGGACGAGCGCGTGCGGGTGGACTTCGGCGTGGACCTGGAGTGGCCAGGGGACTCGGACCGGCTGCACCGGATGACGCTGCTGGACACGGAGCTGTACCTGGGCGACGCGGCCTCCTACGAGGCCACGCTCCTGCGCTACGACTTCCGCAGCCAGAATGCCGCGCCGCTCTTCCGGGTGACGACGTTCTACGGCCGCCCTCGCCGCCTGGACATCCACGCCAACCTGGGCTTCTGGATGGAGGTGCTCCACGGCGAGCAGGTGCGCCGCGAGGACGCGCACGCGGACTTCCTCTCCGTGGCCGCGACGCACGCGACGCTGGACCTGTGGCACTCGAGCGACCTCGTGTCCTACGTGCGCCTGCGCGCCGGACCCGCCGTGGAGCGCGACCGGACGAACGGCTTCTTCACGCTCGTCCCGGCGGCGGCGCTGGAGGGAGACCTCACGCTGGACCGGGACGGCTTCCACCACGTGCGCTTCGGCGCGGAGGCCCAGAAGGTGCTGCTCGCGGAGGCCGTGGAGGGCCGGCCCCTGCGCCCGGAGCGGCTGCGGCTGCGCGCGGGCTACGAGGTCATCGTCCTGGCCATCAACGACCAGCCCGTGAGCCTGACGCTGGATGGACGCGGGACGTGGCGCGACGACGTGGCGAGCGTGCCCGCCGGCTGGGAGTGGTCCGCGCAGGCGGGCCTGCGCTTCTCGATGTGGGCCCCCGCGAGGAGGTCCGCGCCGGTGTCCTCGCCGGAGAAGGGCTAGGTCCGGGATGGTGGCGCTCGCGCTGGCCTTGCTCCTGGGCACCGGGCCCGGCCTGTCCTGCCAGGGCCGGACGGACGCCGGGGAGACGTTCCCCACCTGCTTCGACCCCGGCACCGGCTGGGTGCTGGGCACCCAGCTGCGCGTGCAGGACGGCGACGAGGCCCTCGTCGTTCGCACGGGGCTCCTCGTCCGCGCGGCGCGCTCGAGCGGCAGCAAGGCGGACTCGCGGTGGTTCGACTCGCACCGGCTGCTCGTGACGGAGGCGTGGGGTGGCGCGCGGAAGGGGCTGACCTTCACCGCGTATGACGGCCTGTTGCGCAGGCACGTGGAGGAAGGAGCGATCCTCGTGTCCATCGGCCGGCCCCGGCGCATCCCCTTCCCGTTCGACGTGGCCCTCGCCGCGCGCGCGGCACACCTGGAGCGGCGCGTCTGGGAGGACCGGGGCTGGACGCTGGAGACGGGCCGCGTGGGGCTGCTGCTGGATCCGCTCCGCACGAACACCGAGTGGGGCTGGCTGGCCGTGGGCCCCGCCGCGAGCCATGCGCTGCGACACACCCCGGACGGCACGCGGAACGAGGTGTCTCCCTTCACGTCCCTGCTGCTCGACGCGGGCTGGGAGACGCGCGATGGACGGTGGGCGCTGCGCGCGACGGGGCTCGCGGGCTGGAGCTTCGGCTTCGACGGCGGCGCCTGGTTCCGGGCCCGGGGCGAGGTCGCGCTGGAGCACGTGGTCTTCGCCGTCAACGACGCGCCGGTGTTCGTGCGGCTCACGGCCACGGGCG
>JAFADT010000436.1 GCA_023424585.1 Pseudomonadota bacterium | reverse complement strand
GCATACGCGAGCGCGGCCACGCAGCCGGCGAGCGGACCCCAGGCGCGCCAGGCGACCCGCCCCGCGAGGAACGCGCACGCGGCGCCCACGGCGGCGACGGCGTAGCGGGTGATGCCGTAGGCGGTGGCCGCGTCGAGCCCCAGCGTGAGCGCGGCGCCAGGAGCCCAGAGCAGGAGGCTGCCGGGCGGGTGGACGAAGATGAAGTCGCGGTAGGGCAGGTCCCCGCGCAGCAGGAGCGACGCGGCGGAGAAGGAGACGCCCTCGCCGTAGTCCACGGGGTAGCCCAGGGCGCCCGAGCGATGGAAGAACGCCAGCGCGCGCAGCGCCCAGGCCCCCAGCGCCACGATGAGCAACGGCCACAGGTCCGCGGCCCGCGAGGTACGCGCGGGGATGGAGGGGGACGGCGCTGCGAGCGGAGTGGGCGCGGGTCGCATCGGGCGTGAGCGCCGGAGGCTACTCCCGAGCGGCCCCTCCGCACGCGGGGTTCTTGCGTCGGGGGCGCACGCGCGAGCCAGGGACGCGGAAGGTGCGGAGCCCGGAGGCGCGTGGGCACGGTCCGGAGCGGCTTCGTCCGTCGCACCGCGCCTCGCGCCGATGCCCGTTCCCGCGCGCGGGTGCGATGGGTGGACGTGATTCGGTCGATGGGCGCCGCTCCGAGGGACGGGGGGCCGCCCGGCTTCCTGGTGCTCCCCGCCGGGCCCAGGCATGCGAGAGTCCCGCACCGTGAGCACGAATGAACCCGCCGGGACCCTGGCCTCCCCGTCCCCCCAGCGCGACGAAGCGAACCTCTGGTTCGGAGCCGTCATCGCGCACGGCGCGGCCACGATGCTCTTCTGCGCGGTGGCCTTCACCGCGGGCTTCTACCGGCTGCGAGGCTTCTGGCCGCCCGCGTCCGCGCGTCCCGGAGTCCTCGTCCCCGCGCTGGCGGGGGGGCTCCTCGTCGTCGGGGCCGTGCTGCTGCACGCCGCGCTCGGGCGCGGCGCGGAGCCGCGTCGGAGCCGCTTCACGTTGCTGGGCGTGCTGGGCACCGGCGCGGGGTTCCTCGCCGCGCAGGCGGCCTGGCTGCACGTGCTGTTCTGGTACCGTGACCTCCGCGTCCCCGACAGCGGCGTCTTCGCCTCCGCGCTGTATGGCCTGTCGGCGGTGCAGGCCGCGCACCTCGCGGTCGTGCTCGTGGGGGTGCTGCGCGCGGGCCTCCGCGTCCTGCGTGGCCTGGAGGCGCGGGGGCCGCTGCGGCGCGCGCTGCCCGGCTGGTGGTGTTCGACGGCGATGTACGGCGTCCTCTTCGCGGTGGTCTACCTCCCATGAAGCCCACTTCCCGCTTCTCGCTCCGCATGTTCGCCGTGCTCGCGCTGGGGGCGCTCGCTCCCGCGTGCCGCAAGGAGACGCCCACCTTCGAGCCCCTGAAGCTCGCGGACGGCACGACCCTCCCGGCCGCGACGCTGGCGCGCGGCTACGACGTCTACACGCACTACTGCCTGTCCTGTCACGGCGAGAAGGGCGACGGGCAGGGCCCGGCGGGCGCTGGCATGCGGCCCCCCCCGCGCAACTTCCGCCAGGGGCTCTACAAGTTCGGCGGCGTGGCCGCGGGCGAGCTGCCCACCGACGACGCGCTCAAGCGCACCCTGCGCCGGGGCCTGCACGGCACGCCCATGTTCGCGTGGGACGTGCCTCCGGCGGACGTGGACGCCGTGGTGCAGTACCTCAAGACCTTCAGCCCGCGCTGGACGCAGGAGCCCCCCGGCGCGGCCATCGCCCTGTCCGAGGACCCCTGGAAGGGCCGTGAGGCCGAGGCCGTGGAGCGCGGCCGCACCGTCTACCACGTGGCCGGCAAGGGCAACGCGGGCTGCGCCAGCTGTCACGTCGCGTACCTGCCCCGCGCGGAGCTCGCCGCGCTCACGGAGCGCGTCACCGGACGCAAGGTGAACCTGGCGAACGTGGACCCGTACACGGCGCTGCCTCGGGACTCGGACTACTCGCTCACCGTGGACGCGAAGGGCGAAGCCACGCAGTTGGCCAAGGTGCTGCCGCCGGACTTCCTCTTCCACCGGCTGCGCACCGTGTGGCCGCAGGGCACGCGCGTGGAGGGCCAGCCGTACTCGGCGCAGGCCCAGCGCGAGGACCTCTACCGCGTCATGGCCGCGGGCGTCGGTGGCGCCGCCATGCCGTCGTGGAAGGGCGCCATCCCGGAGGAGAACCTCTGGGCGCTCACGTACTACGTGCAGAGCCTCGTCGTGATGCACGACACCTCCGCGGCCCGCGACCTTCAGCAACGGTTGCGTGACTCGAAGGCGCAGGAATAACGGATAGATTCAACAACCTGAAAAGTTTGTCTTCCTGGGAAACTAATTCCCGGGCGTCGCGAAAATCCGGGCACTGATTTACCTCTTTTCCCGGAGTTTTAACCGTGACGACCTATTCCGTTCGCAGCGGCGACACGTTGAGCGGGCTCGCGCAGCGCTTCAACACGTCGGTGTCTTCGCTCCAGAAGACGAACCACATCGCCAACGCGAACCTCATCCGGGTGGGGCAGCGGCTGACGGTTCCGGACCGGTTCGAGGCGGCGCCGTCGAAGGCGGGCAGCTACACGGTGCGCAGCGGGGACACGCTGAGCGGCATCGCGGGGCGGCACGGCACGACGGTGGGAGCGCTGGCGCAGGCGAACCACATCGCGAACCCGAACAAGATCTACGTCGGGCAGAAGCTGACGATCCCGGGGGCGGGCGGAGGCTCGGCGCCGGTGACGTCGAAGCCGCCGTCGTCCGGGGGCGCTTCGTACACGGTGCGCAGCGGGGACACGCTGAGCGGCATCGCGGGGCGGTATGGCACGACGGTGGGGGCGCTGGCGCAGGCGAACCACATCGCGAACCCGAACAAGATCTACGTCGGGCAGAAGCTGACGATCCCGGGCCGCACGGGGGGGACGGGCGGGACGTCGAAGCCGCCTCCTTCGACGGGGGGCGTGGGTGGGACGCCGGGCACGTCGGGTGGGAAGGGTGGGGTGACGGTGGCGCAGCTGCGGCGGATCATGCCGAACCTGTCGCAGGCGAAGGCGGAGCAGTACCTGCCGCACCTGAACAAGGCGATGGCGGAGGCGAACATCAACACGCCCCGGCGCAAGGAGATGTTCCTGGCGCAGCTGGCGCATGAGAGCGGCGAGCTGCGCTACATGGAGGAGATCGCCTCCGGCGCGGCGTACGAGGGCCGCAAGGACCTGGGCAACACGCAGCCGGGTGACGGCAGGCGCTACAAGGGCCGGGGGCCCATCCAGCTCACGGGGCGCGCGAACTACCGGGCGGCGGGCAAGGCGCTGGGCATCGACCTGGAAGGGCACCCGGAGCGCGCGAAGGACCCGGACGTCGCGTTCCGCATCGCGGGCTGGTACTGGAGCTCGCGCAACCTGAACAGCTACGCGGACGCGGGCAACTTCCGCGAGGTCACCCGCCGCATCAACGGCGGCTACAACGGCCTCGCGAGCCGCGAGATGTACTACCGCCGCGCGCAGGACGTGCTGGGCTGAGCTTGCGCGACTGTTGAACACAGGGACTCCGGGCCTGATGGGACCGGGGTCCTTTGTCATTCCTGTGGGACGTGGGGTGGGGATGGGCGTTCGCGCGCTGGGGACGGTGAAGTAGGGTGGTGGCGATGCTGGAATCCATCCACCTCAAGAACTTCAAGAGCTTTGTGGACGCGGAGGTGAAGCTCGCTCCGGTGACGGTGCTCGTGGGGGCGAATGCCTCTGGAAAGAACAACCTGTTGGATGCGCTACGGCTGGTTCAGCGGCTGGAGTTGGGGTGGACGCTGACCGAAGTCCTCCAGGGACGTCGGGAGGCAGGGCGGGAAGTGGCTCCAGCGCTGCGCGGCGGAAGCCTGGGCCTCGCGCGCTCAGCGGACGTTCCTGTCGATTTGACGCTTCGTTGGAGTTCGGGGAGCGACGGCTCACTGATCCACAGTATGGGGATCGAAGTTCGGGGCGACCCCTCATTTCATTGGGAGCGGTTGGAGCTGAGTGTCGCTTCACAGCAGCACGCCATTGAATCAGTACCCGTCAAGGGACTGCCCCCCATGATTTCGCACGTCGATGGGAGGATTCATATTGAAGCCAATCAGAGCATTTATCGCGAAGCTCGGAATCGCCTCGGCACGACCTATGCTCGTAGCTTGCTGGATTTGCCGACACTAAATAGCGCTCTCTTTCTAGATGTGATTCCAGCGCGGATGCGTGGCTATTCACCGCAGCAGGATATTGATCTGGGAGCTGAAGGGGAGAACATCTCGTCCGTACTCTGGTCACTCAGCCTGCGTCATCCGGACACGCAGCAGGAATGGGTTGATTGGCTCGCTGAGCTATGCGGTCCAGAGGTCGTTGGACTCAGTTTCATCACGACCGATCTGGGCGACGTGATGTTTGCCCTCGTGGAGAAGGACGGGACCCGGACTCCCGCGCGGAGCTTGTCGGACGGGACGCTGCGCTTCCTGGGAACGCTGGTTGCATTGAGGACCGTGCGGGAGGGCAGCATCGTGATTCTGGAAGAGCCCGAGACCGGCCTGCATCCTCAGCGCATCCATCTGCTCGTGGAGTTCATCGAGGCGGTTGCCCGCGAACGCAAGCTCCAGGTCATCCTGACCACGCATTCGCCACAGGTGCTGATGGCGCTCTCGCCTGAGGCGTTGAAGAGCACGGTGCTGTGCGCGCGCTCGCCGGGCCAACCGGGCACGGTGTTGCGCCGCCTGGGTGACCTTCCTCACTTCGAGGAAGTATCGAAGCACTCCAACATCGATCACCTGTTCACCACGGGCTGGTTGGAGCGCGCATTGTGAAGGTCCTCGTCATTCCCGAGGACCCACGCGCGACCAGTACATCCTCAAGCCCATCGTCGAGGCCCTCTTCGCGGACCTCGGACGAAAAGCTCGCGTCGATGTCCTGAAGGATCCTCATCTACGGGGAACCTCCGAAGCACTCGCGCAGAAGATGGTTGGACGCATCGTCGCTGAGAACCCGATGGAGGACCTGTTCCTCCTGATGGTGGATCGGGACGGCGACCGGTGGAACAACACCCATCAAGCCGCCGCACGCGAAGCGGATCATCCGAACCGGGTCATCGCCTGCCTCGCCGTTGAGGAGGTCGAGGTGTGGATGCTCGCCCTGCACCGTGAAGAACTCGGTGTCGCCTGGGCCGAGGTTCGCGAACACACGGACCCCAAGGAACACTACGCAGACCCCTTCCTGCGTCAGA
>JAFADT010000424.1 GCA_023424585.1 Pseudomonadota bacterium | reverse complement strand
ATGTGGGACAGCTCATCACACACGCGGAAGGTGTCGCGGGCGAGCAGCCGGGAATCCCGAAGGATCGCGGCCACATAGAGGGCCTCCGCCTCCGGGGGAGGGCGCTCCGCCTGGGGCTTGGGCACGGGGCGCGGCACGGCCTGGGCGGGGACGGCGTTGGGGTACGCCGCGGTGGCGGCGGGCTTGGGCGTGGGGGGCGGCTTGTACTGGAGCGACGACTCGATCTGCGCCGGCATCCAGCCGAAGTGCGCCGCCAGCGCGCTGATGAGCGCCGAGCGCGTCAGGCCCGGCGGCACCTGCGAGGTGACGGGCTTGAGCCGCTCCAGCGCGGCCATCTTCTCCTCGAAGCTCGCCTGCTTGCCCGTGGGGAGCAGGGTGGCGAAGAGGTAGGCGGTGAGGGGCTGGGCGCCCTCCAGGAGGCGCTCCACGCCCTCCTGGCCCTCGCGGCGGGCGAACACGTCCGGGTCATCTCCCTGCGGCAGGAGCGCCACCCGGGTGGGGGCTCCCGCGGCGAGCAGGGGCCCGGCCAGCCGCTCCACGGCGGCCAGGCCGGCGGAGTCACCGTCCAGGAGCAGCACCAGGTCGCGGGCCTCCGCGCGCTTGAGCACCTGGAGGTGGCCGGCGGTGAGGTTGGTGGAGCACAGGGCCACCGCGTGGCGCACGCCCACCTGGTGCAGGCCGATGCAGTCGAAGTACCCCTCCACCAGCACCGCCGTCTTGCGCTTGTGGATGTCGTCGCGCGCCTGGTCCATGCCGAAGAGCGTCTCGCTCTTGTTGTAGAGCCGGGACTCGCGCGAGTTGAGGTACTTGGGGCCGTCCTCCGCCGCGACCAGCCGGCCGCCGAAGGCGATGGGCCGCCCCTCCGGCGCGCGGATGGGCACCATCAGGCGGCTGCGGAAGAAGTCGATGCAGCCATCCCCGCTGTTGCGCCGGGTGATGAGCCCCGCCTTCAGGCCCCACTCCAGCATCCCGTTCTTCTGGAAGCGGTCCGCCAGCAGGCTCCACTGCGCGGGCGCCCACCCCAGGCCGAAGCCCTGGGCCACCTCCTCCGAAACGCCCCGGCTGGCCAAGTAGGCGCGGGCGGCGCGGCCTTCGTCTTCATGCCAGAGCTGGGCGCGGAAGTGCTCCGCGGCGAAGTCCGTGGCCTCCTTGACCTGCTGGCGCTCCTTGAGGCCGGGGTCCTGCGCGGCCTCCAGGTCGATGCCCACCTCCTGGGCCAGGTCCCGCACCGCGTCCTGGAACGTCTTGCCCAGGTAGCGCTGGACGAAGGACACGGCGTCGCCGCTCGCCCGGCAGCCGTGGCAGAAATAGAAGCGCTTCTCCGGCACCACGTAGAAGGATGGGGTCTTCTCCTGGTGGAAGGGGCAGCGGCCCTTGAACTCGCGGCCGGCCTTCTTCAGCTCCACGTGGCGGGACACCAGCGACACGATGTCCACGCGGTCGAGGACCTCCTGGATCTTGTGCTCCGGAATCACGACGCCCCTCCATCCTTCCGCGTGCGCGCGGCCTTCCGCCCGCCATCCTGCCGGCCCGGTCTGACGCGCCCGGCGCGGCCGCTCTCCGGGTCGTCCTCCCAGGCGGGGAGGGCGGGCGGACGCGGGCGGGGCGCGGAAACAGACGGGGACTGGGACACGGCGCGCGCTCCTTCAGGCTGCCCGCTTGCCTCCCGGGGTGGGGGACGGGCGGAAGAGGCCCTCGTGGATCAGCGCTTAATGGGCAGCGGGCGAGGGATCAAAAAATCCGCTTCGAGCCCGGGGTGGGGAGGGCACCTGGGACACGCTCCTGGCGCCCCTTCCCCTGGAACCACAGGTGGATCAGGCCAGCTTGGCCAACTGGGCCTTCACTTCCTCGGAGATGGCCTTGCCCTCGGCCTTGCCCTGGAGCTTGGGGTTCACGTTCTTCATGACCGCGCCCATGTCCTTGGGGCCCTTGGCGCCGACCTCGGCGATGGCGGCCTGGACGGCGGCGGTGAGCTCCTCCGGGGTGAGCTGCTTGGGCAGGTAGCGCTGCAGGACGGAGATCTCCTGCTCCTCCTTCTCCGCCAGCTCCGGGCGACCGCCGGCCTTGAACTGCTCGACGGAGTCGCGGCGCTGCTTGATGAGGGTGGCGATGACCTGCTGGATGCCCGCGTCGTCCAGCTCGCTCGCGCCCGGCTCGACCTCCTTGTACTTCACGGCGCTCTTGAGCATGCGCACCACGCTCAGGGTCAGCTCGTCCTTGGCCTTCATCGCCTCCTTCAGGTCGGCGCTCAGGCGATCTTTCAGGGTGGTCATGTCGGGACTCCTCACGGGCGGGGAAAAGGGTCGCCGCGCCAGCGGATGGGACGGCGGGAGCCAGGGCACCTGACGGGGCCCCGGCTCCTCACTGCGGGCCTGCCTAGTACGACTTGCGGGCCTTCTTCACAGCGCGCTTCTTGGCGGCGAGGGCCTTCTTCTTCCGCTTCACGGAAGGCTTCTCGTAGTGCTCGCGCTTGCGGATCTCGGAGAGGATTCCGGCCTTCTCGGTGGCCTTCTTGAAGCGCTTGAGGGCGCTCTCGATGGACTCACCTTCCTTCACTCGAATACCGGGCATGCAGTCACCTCCTTCCGCCTAGCTGGATGCAGTCTGAAATCTTCAGAGGGTCGGGGGGTATGGCGCAGCGGGCCGGAAAAGGCAAGGAGACCCGCACGGAAAGGATGGGCCCTTTGTGCGCTAGAGTCCGCGGCGCGTGTGTCGCCTCTTTCTCCTGGTGCTCCTGCTGGCGGCCAGCCCCTCCCGGGCCGGCACGGTCGCTTCCGAGTGCTGGGCCTCCTGTCGCCGCCATGTCGCGGACCCGTCGCTGCGCGCGCGCACCTGTGGCGCCTGTGTCACCGGGGGCCGGGTGGACAGCTGGGTGGCCCCCCTGGGGACGGGGGGGCTGGAGGCCCAGCAGGCGCTGGAGTCCGCGCTCAAGGACCCCAGCTGGCGGGTGCGCTGGGCCGCGGTCCGGGCGGGTGCGCGGAGCCGGGGGCTCACGGAGCGGCGGGCCCTGGCGGATTGGATCATGGACACCCCGCCGGACGCGGACCTGGGGGCCTGTCTCACCGCCGTCCGGGCCGCCGCGGACGCCGGCCGCTCCACCGCGGACTTCCTGAGGGATGCCGGTGCCCGGGGCCCCGCGGCCGCCGCCCGGGTGTGGGCGAGGCGGGACGACGTCCGCCAGGCGCTGTCGCTGGAGATGTACTCGCAGGAGCCGTCCGCGCGGCTCCCGGCGCTCCTGCACCTGGCCACCTTCCAGGGGCGGTCCGCGACGCGCGTGGTGCTGGACGCGGTGGCGTCGCGGCCCGTCGCGGGCGACGCGGTGATGGCGGGGCTCCTCTCCGCCGTCGCCGAGCGGCAGCGCGCGTCCGTGGGCCGGCTGCTCCTCAATGAGGCGAAGCCCCCGGACGAGGCGGTCATCAACCGGCTCTTCGCCGTGTACTCGCGCGAGCTGGATGCCCTGCGGCCGGACCTGTCGGCCGGCGACGTGCAGCGTCGGCGCACGGCGGTGGCCACCCTGCGCCGCTACGGCCCGCTGGCGAAGCGGGAGCTGGAGGGGGCGCTGGGGGACGCCGACGGACGGGTGCGCGAGCTGGCGGCGCGGGGCCTGTCGGAGTCCGCCGGGAAGCCCCTGCGGGACGTGGCGCTCCAGGGCGTGAAGGACGCGGAGTCCTCGGAGGCCGCCCGGCCGTGGCTGGGCGCCATGGCCCATGAGAAGGGGTGCTTCGCCTTCCTGCGGGACGTGGCGGAGGGGCGCCATGCCCGGACGCCGGAGGTCCAGGGGGAGGCGGTGGCCTTCCTGGGGGACTGCTCGGAAGGTCCGCCTCCCACGAAGCGGCTGGCGCCCTTCCTCGCGTCGAACGTGGTGCCGGTGCGCGCGGGCGCGGTGCGGGCGTTGGGAGCGCTGCCCCGGAACGCCGACGCGATGGTGCTGGCGGAGCAGGCGCTGGAGGACGGCGCGCCGGAGGTGGTGGTGGCCGCGCTGGACG
>JAFADT010000408.1 GCA_023424585.1 Pseudomonadota bacterium | reverse complement strand
GTCGAACGGCTCCTCCTCGCGAAGCTGGCCAGGCTTTGAACTCCGAGACCCACCCCATGTCGCCACCGCAAGGCAACCACTCGCCGCTGAAGCAGGCCTACCTGGCCCTCGAGCAGCTCCAGGGCCGGCTCGACGCCGCCGAGCGCGCTCGGACGGAGCCCATCGCCATCATCGGCATGGGCTGCCGCTTTCCCGGCGGCGCGGACACGCCGGAGCGGTTCTGGCGGCTGCTCCACGAAGGGGTGGACGCGGTCGGTGAGATTCCCCCGGACCGCTGGGACGTGGACGCGTACTACGACCCCAACCCGGAGGCGCCCGGGAAGATCTACACGCGGCAGGGCGCGTTCGTGCCCGAGCCCGGCCTCTTCGACGCCGCGTTCTTCGGCCTCTCGCCGCGCGAGGCCAACAGCCTGGACCCACAGCAGCGGCTCCTGCTGGAGGTGACGTGGGAGGCGCTGGAGGACGCGGGGTACGCGCCCCAGCAGCTCGCGCGCAGCCGGACGGGTGTCTTCATCGGCATCGGCCAGAACGACTACACGCACCTGCAACTGCTCGCGGGGGACCCGACGCGCATCAGCGCCTACGCGGGCACGGGCAACGGCTTCTGCTTCGCCTCCGGCCGCCTGTCCCACGTGCTGGGCCTCCAGGGCCCCAACATGGCCGTGGACACCGCCTGCTCGTCGTCACTGGTGGCCGTGCACCTGGCCAGCCAGAGCCTGCGCACCGGTGAGTGCGAGCTGGCCATCGTGGGAGGCGTGCAGCGGATCCTCGCTCCGGAGATCACCGTCTTCCTGTCGCGGACGCGGGCGCTCGCTCCCGACGGCCGGTGCAAGACGTTCGACGCCGCCGCGGATGGGTACGGCCGTGGCGAGGGCTGCGGCATCGTCGTGCTCAAGCGACTGTCCCGGGCGCTCGAAGCCGGGGACCGCATCCTCGGCGTCATCCGGGGCTCCGCCGTCAACCATGACGGCCCGAGCAGCGGCTTCACCGTCCCCAATGGCGAGGCCCAGCAGGCGCTCATCCGCGAGGCGCTGCGGAGCGCGGGCGTCCAGCCCTCGCAGGTGTCCTACGTCGAAGCCCACGGGACGGGCACCTCACTGGGAGACCCCATCGAGGTCCGCGCGCTGGCGGCGGCGCTGGGCGAGGGACGCTCGCTGGACCAGCCGCTGCTCATCGGTTCGGTGAAGACGAACATCGGCCACCTGGAGGCCGCGGCCGGCGTGGCGGGGCTCATCAAGGTCGTGCTGGGACTTCAGCACCAGCTCATCCCCCCGCACCTCCACCTGAAGCAGCCGACGCCGCACCTGCCCTGGAACGAGCTCCCCATCCGGGTCCCCACCACGCCCACCCGCTTCCCCGTGAATGGGGAGCGGCGCGTGGCCGGAGTCAGCTCGTTCGGCATCAGCGGCACCAACGCGCACCTCGTCCTCGAGGAGCCTCCGGAGCAGGCCGCCCCGCCGCCGGGCCCCGAGCGGCCCCTGCACTTGCTGACCCTGTCGGCCCGGAGCGGGCCCGCGCTGGACGCGCTCGTCGCGCGATACGCGAGCCACCTGGAGCACGCGCCCCAGGCGGAGCTGGGGGACCTCTGCTTCACCGCCAACGCCGGACGCGCGCACTTCCGCCACCGCCTGAGCGTGGTGGTGGGCGCGTCCTCGGAGCTGCGCTCCCGGCTCTCGGAGCTGGCGCGCGGGGAGTCCGCGCCGGGCAGCCTGCGGACGCACGCCCCGGAGACCGGAGCGCCTCGGGTGGCCTTCCTGTTCACCGGACAGGGGTCGCAGTCCCCGGGCATGGGACGGGAGCTGTACGAGACACAGCCTGTCTTCCGGCGGACGCTCGAGCACTGCCAGGAGGTGCTCCGGAGCGAGCTGGAGCCGCCGCTGCTCGAAGTGCTCTACCCCGCCAACGGCGTGCCCTCGCCGATCGACGAGACGGCCTCCGCGCAGCCGGCCCTCTTCGCGCTCGAGTACGCGCTGGCGACGCTCTGGCGGTCGTGGGGCGTCGAGCCGACCGAGGTAGCGGGCCACAGCGTGGGCGAGTACGTGGCCGCCTGTGTCGCGGGGGTGTTCAGCCTGGAGGACGGGCTGCGCCTGGTGGCCCGGCGCGGGCGGCTGATGCAGGCGCTGCCCAGGGATGGGGCCATGGCCGCGGTGTTCACGGACGAGGCCACGGTGGCCGAGGCCGTCCGGCCCCACGCCCGCGAGCTGGCGATCGCCGCCGTGAATGGCCCCCGCGACGTGGTCCTCTCGGGCCGCCGCGAGCCGCTCCAACACGTGCTCGTGGAGCTCGAGCGTCGCGGGGTGCGCTCGCAGCCGCTGAACACCTCTCACGCCTTCCACTCGCCGCTGATGGAGCCGATGCTGGCGGCCTTCGAGCAGGCAGCGGCGCAGGTGGCGTTCTCGCCGCCGCGCATCACGCTCATCTCCAATCTCACGGGCCTGCCAGCGACGAAGCACCAACTGGTCCGCGACTACTGGGTCCAGCACGTGAGGGCACCGGTCCGCTTCGCGGAGAGCGTGGCGGCCCTCCGGGAACGCGAGTGCGAGCTGTTCCTGGAGCTGGGCCCGAAGCCGGTCCTCTCGGAGCTGGGCCGGCAGTTGGCCCCAGGGGCGCGGTGCGCGTGGCTCCCCTCGCTGTCCAAGGGGAAGCACGACTGGCAGGTGACGCTCCAGAGTCTCCAGGTGCTCTACGGCCGAGGCGTGCCCGTGGACTGGGCGGGCTTCGACAGCGGCTACGCGCGTCGCCGGGTGGCGTTGCCGACCTATCCCTTCCAGCGGGAGCGCTTCTGGGTGGAGTCCCCGGCCTCCACGCGCCCGGGCGCGTCCACCGCGAAGCGCAGCCGCGAAGCCGCCCACCCGCTGCTGGGCCGGCGCGTCCCCTCCGCGCTGCGGCAGCTCCTCTTCGAGTCACGGGTGGGCCCGGAGACGCCTGGGTATCTGGCGGATCACCGCGTGCTCGGGACCCCGGTATTCCCGGGCGCGGGCTACGTCGAGCTCGCGCTGGCCGCTGGTGCCTCCTGGCTGGGCACGACCCATCTGGAGCTGGAGGAGGTCTCCTTCCAGAAGGCGCTGCACCTGGACCGGGAGGTCGCGCTCCAGCTCATCCTCACGCCCGAGAGCGGCGCGACCGCCTCCTTCCAGGTCCACAGCGCCCGCGCTGATGCGGCGGACGACGCGCCCACCTGGACGCTCCACGCCAGCGGGAGGCTGCGCGCGCTCCACGCGGCGGCGCCCGTCTCGGTGGACGTCGCGAGTTGGGAAGCAGGCGTGGAGACCCCGCTGGACGTCGACCGGTACTACCAGACGTGCCGTGAGCAGGGCCTCGACTACGGCCCGGGCTTCCAGGCGCTGGAGCGACTCGCGCGCAACGACGTGGAGGCCGCGGGACGGCTCCGGCTTCCGGAGGTGCTCGCGCTCGACGCCGCGCCCTACCTCCTGCACCCGGTGCTGCTGGATGCGTGTCTCCAGGTGCTCGGTGCACCCATGGCGGACCGGGGCGTGCACGGGACCTATCTGCCGGCAGGGATTGGACGGCTTCGGTTCCATGGTCGTCCTGGCTCCCAGCTGGTGTGCAAGGCGCGCGTCGGGAGGACGGAGGAGGCCAGCCCGGCCCGGCTCGTCGCGGACCTGCACCTGGTCGCACCGGATGGAACCCCGATCGCGGACATTGAACGGCTCTCCATCGTCCGGGTGGAGCACGACGCGCTCACGCCCCAGCGAGAAGAGACGGAGCGCTGGCTGCACGAGGTCCGCTGGCAGGAGAAGCCCTCCGAGGCGCGCATTCCCGCCCCCTCCGCGCCGGGTCGGTGGCTGCTCCTCGGCGGTGGCGCCACCGGGCTGGAGCTTCAGCGCCGGTTGGAGGCGCGAGGCGAGTCCTGTGTCCAGGTGGAGCCCGGCAACGCGGAGGAGCCCTCGGGTCCCGCGCGTGACCGCATCGACCCCTCGCGGCCGGAGGACCTCTCACGGTTGCTCGCGGAGCTGACGGCGCCCGGCCGGCCGCCGCTTCGTGGGGTGGCGTACCTCTGGCCCGTGGACGCGGGTGGTCCCGAAGCCTCCGCGCCCCACCCACCGCGAACGGGCGCCGAGGGAC
>JAFADT010000285.1 GCA_023424585.1 Pseudomonadota bacterium | reverse complement strand
CCCCGGCACGGCGGCGGTCCGTTCCGTTCGGGCGGCGGCGCGCCCCAGCACGGCCGGCCGTCCGCTCCGGCCGAGCGGCCCATCCCGAAGCTGCCCCCCATGCCGGGCTCCAAGGCCTACCAGCGCGCCGAGTCCAAGAAGCAGGTGGAGCTGGACCGCGCCCTGCGCGAGCTGGTGCTCGGCGCCCAGGTGCCCCAGGAGCCGGGCGAGACGGCGTTCTACTTCATGACGCGCAAGGGAAAGCTGCGTCGCATGGAGCTGAGCCCCGCCCAGGCCAAGCAGCTGGAGGACGGCGAGCTGGGCGTGGTGGAGCGCCCGGAGCCCGCGCAGATCGAGCACTCGCTGGTGCCCGCCCCCGTGGCCGAGCAGATGTACGCGCTCTCCGCCAAGGCCGTGCGCTTCCTCAACCGCAAGGAGAACCCCGTCGGCTTCATGAACGACGAGGAGCTCAAGGCGCAGCAGGCCGCCGAGGCCTCTGGCACCGCGCCGGAGGTCGCCGACGAGCCCGAGGCCTCCGCGGAAGGCTCCGACGAGGGCGACGCGTCCTCCGAGGCCGCCGCCTCCGAGCCGTCGTCCGAGCCGTCCGGCGAACCCCCGGGCGAGGGCGGCCCCCAGTCCTGACGTTCCTTCCCGCGGCCTCCCCTCCTCCCCATCCGGGAGCGAGGGGAGGCGCGGCTTCCCACCGGACGGTCCGCGCTCGCGTCAGCCGAACGCGTCGATGCCGGTGATGGCCTTGCCCAGCACCAGCGTGTGCACCTCGTGGGTGCCCTCGTAGGTGAAGACCGACTCCAGGTTCAGCATGTGGCGCACGGGCGGGTAGTCGTCCGTGATGCCGTTGGCGCCGTAGATGCTCCGGGCGACGCGGGCGATGTCGAGCGCGCTCTTCACGTTGTTGCGCTTGGCCAGGCTCACCATGACGGGGTTGCTCCGGCCCTCGTCCTTGAGGCGCGCGAGCCGCAGGCTCAAGAGCTGCGCCTTGACGATCTCCTGGAGCATGTCCGCCAGCTTCTCCTGCGTGAGCTGGTAGCCGGCGATGGACTTGCCGTCGAACTGCGCGCGGGCCAGCGCGTACTCGCGCGCGCCCTCGAAGCAGGCGATGGCCGCGCCCGTCACCGCGAACGCGATGCCGGCTCTCGCGTTGTTGAGGCACGACAGCGGCCCCTTGAGGCCCACCACGCCGGGCAGCACGTTGCGGTCCGGCACGCGCACGTCCTGGAACGACAGCTCGCTGGTGCGCGACGCGCGCAGGGAGAACTTGCCGGGGATCTCCCGCGCGCTGAAGCCGGGCATCCCCTTCTCCACCAGGAAGCCGCGCACGGACTCCGGGCCGCCGTCCTCCGTCTTCGCCCACACCACCGCGACGTCCGCGATGGTGCCGTTGGTGATCCACGCCTTGGTGCCGTTGAGCACCCAGCTGTCGCCGTCCCGCCGGGCGCGGGCGCGCATGCCGCCGGGGTTGGAGCCGAAGTCCGGCTCGGTGAGGCCGAAGCAGCCGATGAGCTGTCCCTTCGCCATGCCCGGCAGGAAGCGCGCCTTCTGCTCCTCGCTGCCGTAGGCGTGGATGGGGAACATGCACAGCGAGCCCTGCACGGACGCGAAGCTGCGCAGGCCGGAGTCGCCGCGCTCCAGCTCCTGCAACACCAGGCCGTAGCTGACGGTGTTCATGCCCGCGCAGCCGTAGCCCTGGAGGTTCGCGCCCAGCACGCCCAGCTCCGCCAGGCCCGGGATGAGGTGTGCGGGGAAGGTGCCGTCGCGGAAGTGCTTCCCGATGATGGGCAGCACCTCCGCGTCCACGAAGCGGGCCACCGCGTCGCGGGCGGCCTTCTCCTCGGCGGACAGCAGGTCGTCGATGCGGAACAGGTCGGTGATGTCGGCGCGGGGCATGGCGGCGTGCTTAACGTCGCCGTGCGGGAGCCGTCAAACGGGCCCGGGGGCCCCGTGCCTCACAGCCCGCCGGGCTTGAGCGCCTTCGGATCCACGTTGCGCAGGTAGTTGACCAGCGGACCGTCGATCTTCCGCTGGCCGTTCACCACCACGGTGGGCTTGAGGAAGAAGAGGGTGTCCCAGTTGAAGGCCTCCAGCGCCTCCTCGGCGGCGGTGCTCCAGGTCCCATCCAGGACACCGCTGTAGTACCCGGCCTTGTTCAGCGTGTTCTTCACGACCTTCGCCGTCTCCGCGTCGAGCGGGAGGAGGTCCGACGCGTACGGCGCGGCGATGCTCGCCTGGTAGCGGTTCATCTCCACCTCCAGGTCCTTCAGCGCGGTCCGGCTGGTGTGCACGACGGCGTCCGCCAGCACCTTCGTGTAGAAGGTCGACTCGTTCTCCGACGTCCAGACGCGGATGACGCCGGAGCGCTCGCCGTTGTTGTCGCCGCCCACGAGGGCCCCGGCCTTGAGCGCCGCGAGCAGCCGCTGCGGCAGGCTGCCCCGGGCCAGCTGGAAGCCCGCCGCCATGACGGCGCAGATGCTGGCGGTGCGCTGGTTGTTGGCCTGCACGACGAAGGTGGCGCCCTTCACCGCGCAGCGCTGCGGGGCGTTCTCCGCGCCGGTCCGCTGGCCCACGGTGAGGGTGCCGTTGGCGTCGAGCTTCACCGCGGCGAGCTGGCGGTAGTCCGCGTAGGGGTCCACGGAGAACACGAAGTCCACCGCCTGCTGGGCCGTGTCCCCCGCGGCGACGCGCGCGAGGACCGCCTCGGCGTCATCCACCGAGGGGTAGAACATGGTGGCGATGGCCACGTCCGGGCGGCCGTAGGGCACCAGGCCGCTGATGCCCGCGGGGAAGGAGATGCTCGCCACGCCGCAGGACTTCTCCACGGCGTCGCACGCGACGATGGCGCGCGTGCCCAGGACGCGTGGGTTGACGCGGCCGGTGGGCGTCGCGGCGAGCGCGGACGCGGACAGCAGCCAGGAGACGGCCAGCAGGCCGCGCTTGAGGGACTTCATATGCGGCGGACTCCGATGCGGTGGTGGATGCCCTGAAGAGTCCCCGGCAGCGCAATCGATGCATTTCGCCGTACACGCTCGCCCCGGACCCATGCGCGGGTCCTATGCTGTCCCGCCATGGCGAACGAGACGACGAAGACGGTGGTGGTGACGGGCGCGAGCCGGGGCATCGGCCGCGCGGTGGCCCTGGCCTTCGCGCGCGAGGGCTACGACGTCTGGGCGCTGGCGCGCTCGGCGGAGTCGCTGGAGGCGCTGCGCAAGGAGGGCGGCGGGCGCATCCGCGCGATTCCGG
>JAFADT010000168.1 GCA_023424585.1 Pseudomonadota bacterium | reverse complement strand
GGGCCTGGGCGCTCAGCGTGGCGGCCGACGGGGCGGGCGGCCGGGCCCTGGCGGCGTCCGGCGCGGCGGCCGGGGCGTCGTCCTTGGCGAAGACCTCCTTCAGCGTGGCGATGGTGCCCAGCGCGGCGGTGGCCTCGTAGGGGACGAACATCTTGTTGTCGCCCTTGCCCAGCTCCTGGAGCGTCTCCAGGTAGCGCAGCGCCAGCACCTCCGGCGTGGCCCGGCCGGTGTGGATGGCCTCGAAGGTGAGGCGGGTGGCCTCGGCCTTGCCCTCGGCCTCCAGCATCACGGCGCGCTTGTGGCCCTCCGCGCGGGCGATCTCCGCGTCGCGCTCGGCCTCCGCGCGCAGGATTCGGGAGATCTTCTCGCCCTCCGCCTGGAGGATGGCGGCGGCCTTGTCGCCCTCCGCCTTGGTGACCTCCGCGCGGCGCTCGCGCTCGGCGGTCATCTGCTTGGCCATGGCGGACTTGATGGCCTGGGGCGGCTCGATTTCGCGCAGCTCCACGCGCGTCACCTTCACGCCCCACTTCTCCGTGGCCTCGTCCAGCACGTTGCGCAGCTTGGAGTTGACCGTCTCGCGGCTGGTGAGCGTCTGATCCAGCGTGAGGCCGCCCATGACGTTGCGCAGGTTCGTCATGGTGAGCTGCTCGATGGCGAGCGCCAGGTTCTCCACCTGGTAGAGCGCCCGGCTGGGGTCGATGATCTGGTAGTAGATGACCGAGCCCACCTCCATGTTGACGTTGTCATGGGTGATGACCTGGACGGTCTCGAAGCCCATGACCTGCTCGCGCAGGTCCACCAGGGTGTTGCGCGTGAAGCGGTTGCCGGCGCGCATCTCCATGGCGCGGGGGCTGTCCATGAAGGGGATGAGGATGTTGAGGCCGCTGGAGGCCACGTGGTGGAACTTCCCCAGCCGCTCCACGACCATCACCTTGGCCTGGGGAACGATGCGCACACCGGTGACGAGCCCGAACACGACGGCCGCGGCCGCGACGAGCAGAACAATGGTCAGTCCCATCCTGCGTTCTCCTTCTTCTTCTGACGCGCCGAGTGCAGCGCGACTTCGGGGGACGCAGACGGGCGTCGCACCCACAATTTGAGACCTTCGATCTGCTCCACGGTGACGCGCTCGCCCTCGGGCAGGGGCCCGGACAGGGAGCGCGCCATCCACAGCTCACCGTTGATGCGCACGGTGCCCCCGCTCCCGTCCCCCAGCGCTTCGGTCACCACGGCCTCCTGGCCCAGCATGGCCTCCACGCCGGTCTTCAAATGCACGGCGTCTCGCATGAAAACGTGCTTGAAGATGGTGCGGGACGCGCCGAAGAGGGCGGCGGACACCACGGTGAAGACGAAGAGCTGGCTGTTGAAGCCCAGGCCCACGCCGGCCATCAGGGAGGCCATCAGCGCGCCCACGGCGAACCAGAGCGTCACGAAGCCGGAGAGCTTGATCTCCAGCGCCCCCAGGACGATCGCGGCGATCAGCCAGAGCTGCCAGGCGGTGGGGTCCATGGGGTCCTTGTTTGGCAGGCGCTTCGGTCCTCTGTCAAACCGGGCGGCCAGGCATCTGGAATCAACCCGGAAGGAGGGTGGGTTCCGGGCAAGGACCTAAAGGGGTTCGAGCCGGGGGAAAAGCAGATGCCCTACCTGTCCATCCGTGGCGCGCGATTGTACTACGAGGACACCGGAGGCAGCGGGGAGCCGGTGCTCTTCAGCCACGGGTTGCTCTGGGACTCCCGGCTGTTCCACAGGCAGGTGGAGGCCCTCCAGGGCCACTATCGCTGCATCGCGTATGACCACCGGGGCCAGGGGCTGAGCGAGCCCCCGCCTGGCGACTCGGTCATCGACCTGCGCACGGTGTACGAGGACGCGGTGGCGGTCATCCAGGCGCTGGGGCTGGCGCCGTGCCACTTCGTGGGGCAGTCCATGGGGGGCTTCGTGGGCCTGCGGGTGGCCGCGCGGCACCCGGAGCTGCTGCGCTCGCTGGCGCTGCTGGACTCCTCCGCCGCGGCGGAGCTGCCGCTGACGCTGGCGCGCTACCGGCTGCTGACGACGCTCACGCACTGGCTGGGCCTGCGGCCGGTGGTGGACCGGATCATGTCGCTCTACTTCGGGCGCACGTTCATGCGGGATCCGGAGCGGGCCGAGGAGCGGGCGTCGCTGCGCCGGCAGCTCACGGAGAACCCGCGCGCGGTGTGGCGCGCGATGCAGGGAGTCATCCACCGGCGCAGCGTGGAGGGGGAGCTGCACCGCATCCAGACGCCCACGCTGGTGCTGGTGGGGGAGGAGGACGTGGTGACGGTGCCGGAGGTGGCGGAGCGGCTGCACCAGCGCATCGGGGGCGCGCGGCTCCAGCGGCTGCCCCGCGGCGGGCACATGTGCATCCTGGAGCAGCCCCAGGCGGTCAACGTCGCGCTGGGGAGCTTCCTGGAGGAGGTGGAGCGCGCCTCGCTCCAGGAAGCGGTGGCGGCGGGTGGCTAGCCCCGGGCCTCGGGCTCGCGGCAGACGGCCGCCGCTTCATCGTCGGTCCGCGCGGGCTGCACGGAGGCCTGCGGCTCGGAGGCCGGCGCGGCCTGGAGCGCGCCACCGCAGGAGCCGTATTCGCCGCAGGTGATGACCGAGCTGCCGTCGGTGCAAAGCAGGGAACAGGGCCGGGTGGGCCTGCACTGGATGGCACAGTCCGGAGGCAGCGCGCTGGCGGTCAGCGGCGCGAGGAGGAGGACGGGGGCCAACAGGAGGGAACGGGAGAGCAGCTTCATGAGTCACCTCGGGGAGCGAGTGGCACCACTGCGGCTGAAGGCTGTCATTGCATGGGGGACAGCCAGCGCGGATGTTCGCCGGAATCAATGACAACTCAAACACGGGGGCGGCGGAAGTGCGCGTTGGCGGACGTTTGTCTTCGGCCTGCGCGTCTGGAACAACCCGCGGCGTCGCCCTCTCACGGAGCGGAGATCCAATCTATCGCCTGAATGCCTGATCAGTATCCTGGGTCGGCGTGAGCTACGCCGAGCTGGTGTGCCGGTCCCACTTCTCCTTCCTGCGCGGCGCCTCCCATCCGGAGGAGCTGGTGGCCACCGCGGCCCGGCTGGGGCTGTCCGCGCTGGCGCTGACGGATCGGGACGGGCTCTACGGCGTGGTGAAGGCGCACCTGGCGGCGAAGGCGCACGGCGTGAAGCTGCTCCTGGGCGCGGAGCTGACGCTGGAGGACGGCCCGCCGGTGGTGGTGTACGCGAGGGACGCGGCCGGGTACTCGAACCTGTGCCGGCTGGTGTCGCGCAGCCGGATGACGCACCCCAAGGGCGAGGCGGGCCTGCCCTGGCGCAAGGTGGCGGAGCACGCGGCGGGGCTGCTCGGGCTGCTGCCGGCCCCCGCGGCGCTGGAGGCGGTGGCGCCGCTGGCCGAGGTGTTTCCCGGAGGCTTCCACGTGGGCCTGAGCCGCTCGCTGTCGGCGGGGGACGCGGCCCGGGCGGCGCGAGCGGACGCCCTGGCCCGCGCGCTGGGCGTGCCCCTGGTGGTGCACAACGACGTGCACATGCACCACCGCGACCGGCAGCCCCTTCAGGACGTGCTCACGGCCATCCGCCATGGGGTGACGGTGGAGCAGTCCGGCACGCGGCTGTTCCCGAACGCGGAGCGGACGCTGAAGTCACCCGGGGACATGGCGCGCCTGTTCGCGGACCGGCCGGAGGCGCTGGCGCGCACGGTGGAGCTGTCGTCGCGCTGCGAGGCGTCCCTGGACGCGCTGCGCCACCGCTTCCCGGAGGAGGACCTGCCCGAAGGCCGCACGGCGGACGGGCACCTGCGGGGGATCACGGAGGCAGGCCTGCGCACGCGCTATCCGGGGGGCGTGCCACCGGAGGTGGCGAAGCAGATCGACCACGAGCTGCGGCTCATCGAGGCGCTGGGCTTCGCGGGGTACTTCCTGTCGCTGTGGGACATCGTGATGTTCGCGAGGGGGCGGGGCATCCTGTGTCAGGGGCGGGGCAGCGCTGCGAACTCGGCGGTCTGCTACGCGTTGGGCATCACGGCCATTGATCCGGTGCGGATGGGGCTCTTGTTCGAGCGCTTCCTCAGCATGGAGCGCAAGGAGCCGCCGGACATCGACGTGGACTTCGAGCACGAGCGGCGCGAGGAGGTGCTCCAGTATGTCTACGAGAAGCACGGCCGCCGCCACGCGGGCATGGTGTGCGAGGTGATCTGCTACCGGGGGCGGCTCGCGCTGCGCGAGGCGGGCAAGGCGCTGGGGCTGTCGTTGGATCAGGTGGACCGGCTGTCGCGGGTCGCGTCGTCGCATGGCTTCCAGGTGACGCCGGAGGTGCTCCAGGAGGCGGGGCTGTCCCCGACGGACGGGCGGGTGCTGCGGACGCTGTCGGTGGCGAAGGAGCTGGAGGGCGTGCCCCGGCACCTGTCCATCCACGTGGGCGGCTTCGTGATGACGCGCGAGCCGCTGGTGGACCTGGTGCCGGTGGAGAACGCGGCGATGCCGGGGCGCACGGTCATCCAGTGGGAGAAGGACGACCTCAACGCGGTGGGCCTCTTGAAGGTGGATCTGCTGGGGCTGGGCATGTTGACGGCGCTGTCGCGCTGCTTCGCCCTGATCCGCGAGCACTGCGGCCGCGAGCTGTCCTTGGCCACGGTGCCGCCGGAGGACCCGAAGGTCTACGACATGCTGTGCGAGGCGGACGCGGTGGGCGTGTTCCAGATCGAGAGCCGCGCGCAGATGAACATGCTGCCCCGGCTGAGGCCCCGGGAGTTCTACGACCTGGTGGTGCAGATCGCCCTCATCCGGCCCGGGCCGATCGTGGGCGGGATGGTGCACCCGTACCTGCGGAGGCGGCACGGCCAGGAGCCGGTGACGTACGCGAGCGAGGAGGTGCGCGGCATCCTCCAGAAGACGCTGGGCGTGCCGCTCTTCCAGGAGCAGGCGATGCGGCTCGCGATGGTGGCGGCGGGCTTCAGCGCGGGGGAGGCGGACGGCCTGCGACGGGCGCTGAGCCACAAGCAGGCGGAGGCGCGCATCCTCCCGTACCGGGGCCGCTTCGTGGAGGGCTGCGAGGCGCGCGGCTATCCGCGACAGCAGGCGGAGGCGTGGTTCGAGCACTTCCGCGGGTTCGCGCACTACGGGTTCCCGGAGAGCCACTCCGCGAGCTTCGCGTTGATTGCCTATGTGTCCAGCTGGCTGAAGTGCCACTACCCGGCGGCCTTCACCGCGGCGCTGCTCAACTCCCAGCCCATGGGGTTCTACGCGCCGCACACGCTGGTGGCGGACGCGCAGCGGCACGGCGTGGAGGTGCGGCCGGTGGACGTGCGCCGCTCGAACTGGGATTGCACGCTGGAGGACGGGGCGGTGCGGCTGGGGTTGAGGATGGTGCGGGGGCTGGGCGAGTCCTCGGGGCGGGCGGTGGAGAGCGCCCGGCGCGGGGACTACACGAGCGTGGGAGACCTGGCGCGGCGGGCGCGCATCCCCCGGCATGAGCTGACGCGGCTGGCGCTGTCGGGGGCGCTGGCGTCGCTGTGCGGGGCGCGGCGGCAGGCGCTGTGGGAGCTCCAGGCGCTGGGGCCGCTGGACGCGGACGACCTGTTCTTCGGGATGCCCATGGACGGCACGGCGGTGGAGCTGCCGCCCATGGGCGAGCAGGAGCGCGTGGTGGCGGACTACGACACGGTGGGGTTGTCGCTGGAGAAGCACCCCCTGGAGCTCCTGCGGCCCACGTTGAAGCGGATGGGGGCGGTGACGGCGGAGGGGTTGAAGCGGGTCTCGGCGGGGCGGCGGGTGAAGGTGGGGGGGATGATGATCTGCCGGCAGATGCCGCCGACGGCGAAGGGGATCTGCTTCATCTCGCTGGAGGACGAGACGGGGATCGCCAACCTGGTGGTGCCCCCGGACGTGTACGCGCGGTGCCGGCGGGAGATCCACGGCGCGTTGTTCCTGGTGGGGGAGGGGCTGCTGGAGCGCTCGGGGACGGTGACGAACGTGAAGACACGCGGCCTGGTGCCCGTGCGGCAGTGAAGCGCGGGGGGCCCCGCGCTACATCTGCACGTCTGTTCCCGTGATCCGTGAGGAATGGAGCGGGAGGGCCCACGGGGGCATGGAACAACCCGTATTGCTAGCGATATAGGTTGCTTCCGTCTGGAGTGTAGTAGCGTGGATCAGAACGGGAGGGTTCTCCAAGTGCGCAACAGTCTTCGGTGGTTGGGGTCGCTGCTCGATCGCGTGGGCCTGTCGGAAGTGGTGGAGGAGGCAAGCGATTGGGTGCGGTACTACGCGCAGGGCAGGCCGCCCGCGAGCGAGCCCGCGCCGACCCGTGTCTCCCGCCCGGTGCACTCCGAGCCTCCGCGCGCGTCCGTGCACGAGGTGATCGAGTCCCTGCGCAACGCGATGCCGGAGCGTCAGGTGGACGCGACGGTGGTGGAAGTGCCCTTCGAGGGCCGCATGGAGCTGGCGCCGGCGGCCCGCCGCAAGACGGCGCCGAAGGCGAAGAAGGCCGCGGCCAAGAAGGGCGCGGCGAAGAAGGCCTCGGCCGCGAAGAAGGCGCCGGCCGCGCGCAAGAAGAGCGCGGCGAAGAAGGCGCCGGCCGCGAAGAAGTCGGCCGCGTCCGGGCCCCCTGGCGAGGACGCGGTGTCGGTGCTGGAGGCCGCGCTGCGGAGCCACGCGCGCCAGAAGGACCTGGTCTCCGCCGGCAAGGAGAAGGACCAGCTCCTGCGGTCGCTGATCCCGCTGTACCTGGCGAAGGCGCTGGACGTGGAGGTGACGTCCGGAACGACGTCGCGCTTCTGGAGCGGGCTGGGCGTGACCTACGCCGCGCCGAACGCGGCCAAGGCCCTGCGCCTGCATGCCGGCTACGCCCAGGACACCAAGAAGGGCAAGGCCATCACCGCCAAGGGCATCCGCTACGTGGAAGATGCCCTCTCGCAGGCCGCCAAGGCCTGAGCGTCCTGAACTCGATGCCGCGTCTTCTGGACAGCAGACGCGGCACGAGTCAAGTCGCCGTCAGCATCCTTGTTGGGGCGTTGCTCTCCTGTGCGGGAGCGAAACGCTATTACCTGAGCGAAGAGCTACGCCGGAGGGAGGACAGCTCCTTCCTCTCCATCGCGCCGGGACCGTGGCCAGACGTGCCCGCGGTCATCGAAGACGTGGCGCATGTTCCAGATGATCTGGTCCTGAGCACCTTGTCGTCGCTCATGGGGCTTCCTGGGGCGGCGGATGCCTGTGATGCGTCGACGGGTCGTCCTCGGGCGGATGCCACCGAGTACTGCGTCGCGCTCTATCGAACGCCAAGGGACTGGCGCGTCTCCTGGCCGGTGCGCAGTGTTTCGGGAGCATCGAAAACCTGCTGGCCGCCATTTGGTGGCGTGGATGACGCGGACTTTGGCGATGACCTGCCTGTCTTTGGATACTCCCGACCTGACCTGGTAGCGGCTCGGCTACGGCGCTCGACTTCCTCTGGAGGGCACCCGTGACGCTTCGTTCCATGCTGGTGCTGGTGGCCACTCTGCTTGCGGACGCGGGAACATCTGCACCTGCCCAGAAGGGGACGAAGCCGGATGCGGGGACCCCCATGATGCCTCGTCCCGTCGCTGGGCCGGATGCGGGGACGTCTGCATTTGAATGGCCAGAGGATGTCGAGCCCATGGCGACGCTGGATGGGCCCGCGATCCTGGCGTCCCATGCGGCCCTCCAGGATGTCGTGAGTCGCTTTCCCAAGGAACGCCGGAATGAATGCATCTTCACGGCGCGAGCCCTGGAGGTCGTCGTGGGCAAAGGGAAGGGTGTCTACATCGTCCGAGTGAACCGGCGCGTCGACCACTGCGAGGGAATCGGGCCCGGTGGCAACTTCGAGCTCGACTGGTTCGAGCTCTACGCCGTCTCCCCCGAAGGGCGAATCATCGAGCGATATCGGTACTCGCCTTGAAGATGCCCTCAGTCCCTCGCGGACCGTGAGCCGGGAACGGGCAGGTTGTCCGTCCGCCGGTACGTGGCGACCACGGAGTACTTCGTGTCCGCCGTGTGGTTCCGGCTCGCCGCGTGGAACAGCCGCGCGTGGAAGAGCAGCACGTCCCCGGGGGACAGCCGCACGTACCGGGCGCTCGCGATGAGCGCCGCGTTCTCCGGCAGGTCCGGCCGGAGGAACAGCTTCGCGTCGTAGCGCTCCGGCGCGAACTGCATCCGGTGCGTGCCGGGCAGCACCTTCAGGCCGCCGTTCTCTGGCGCCTCCGTGCCCAGCGCCAACCACGTGGAGAGCAGCTCCGGCCGCTCGAAGGCCCAGTAGCGCACGTCCTGGTGCCACCCCGTGTCCGATGAGAAGCGCGGCTGCTTCGTCATCACGCAGTTGTGGTGCGCCCGCGCCTGCACCACCGGCCCGTCCAGCAGCTGCCCCAGCGCCTCCAGCACCCGCGCGTCGTCGAACCACGCCGCGAACAGGGGCGAGCGCCCATGGGCCCGCAGCAGGCGCCGCACCGTCCGCCCACCTTCCGCGTCGAGGTTGGCCGGCGAGCCCGGATAGGCCACGTCGGCCTCGTACTCCACCGGCCCGTCACCGGAGGCCAGCTGCTCCAGGATGACGGCCCGTAGCCGCTCGCACGTCCCGCCGTCCACGAAGGACGGCAGGACGAGATACCCATCGGCGGCGAAGCGCTGGCACTGCTCGGGACTCAGGACGGACATGGCGCCCGCTTCTTAACGGGCGCGCCGTCCGCATGCACCTGTCGCGAGGCTCAGCCCAGGAGCCGCGAATCATCCAGGTCGATTTCATCCTGGATGAGGTCCACGCCGTTCTGCCGGAACCGCCGCGCCGCCGCCCGGGTGCGCGGCCCGTGTCCGTGCTCCAGGCACCACTGCGCGTGCTCGCTGAGCAGCGCCAGCTCCAGCGTGCGCCCCAGCGTCATCGAGAAGCGCCGCGCCCCGGCCTCCATCGTGGTGGGGTTCGCCATCGCGCCGGACACCCAGGCCCGCGCGTGCTCCAGCGCGTCGTGCGCCGCCTTCACGCACGGCCGCAGGCCCGCGTCCGTCACCTTCGACAGCCGGCCCTCCACCTCGTGGAAGAACGCCTCCAGCGTGCCTTCCTTCGCCAGCGCGCGCAGCGCGTCCAACGACAGCACGTTCGTCGTGCCCTCCCAGATGGACAACACCTGCGCGTCCGCCTGGATGCGCGGCAGGCCCGTGTCCTCCACGTAGCCCGCGCCGCCGAAGGACTCGGACACCTCCGACGTGATGTGCACCACCTGCCGGCCCGTCGTCAGCTTCGCCAGCGGCGTCACCAGCCGCTGCAACAGCAGCTCCTGCTCCGTCGCCGTGCGCGTCTCCAGCTTGCCCAGCAGCTCCACCGCGCGGAACGCCAGCAGGAAGCCCGCCTGGAACTCCGCCTCCAGCCCCGCCAGCGTGTCCAGGTGCAGCGGCTTCTCCGACAGCGGCGCGCCGAACTGCACCCGGCGCTTCGCGTAGTCGTGCGCCAGCGCCAGCGCGCGGCGCATGCTCCACGTCGCGCCCATCGCGTTCCAGGTGCGCGTCACGTTCAGCATCATCGCCATGTTGCGGATGCCGTCCGTCAGGCCCGCCACCGGCACCGCCAGCGTCCCGTCCAGCGTCAGCTCCGCCGTGGGCACCTTGCGCGTCCCGAGCTTGTCCTTCAGCCGGTTGATCTGGATGCCGTTGAGCCGGCCCTGCGCGTCCCGCGTCTCCACGAAGAAGAGCGCCAGCCCCTTGCCGCCGGGGCCGTTGCCTGTGGGCCGCGCCAGCGTCAGCGCCATCTGCGCCGTCGTCGCGGACGTGAACCACTTCGTGCCGTACAGCCGCCAGCCCTCGGAGGACTGCCGCGCCTCCGTCAGCGTCAGCCCCACGTCCGAGCCGCCCGTGCGCTCCGTCATCCACTGGCCCGACGTCCAGAACGTCGCCGGATCCCGCGACGTCAGGTGGGGCAGGGCGTGGTCGATGAGGGCCTGGTTTCCCAGCGACAGGAGCGATCGCGCCGCCCCGTCTGTCATCGCCAGCGGACACGAGTAGACGTCCAGCGACGGCTGCACCAGGTAGTTCAGCGCGAACTGGTGCACGCGGCTGAGCGCGCCTCTCTTCTGCTCGTAGGCCACCGCGACCAGGCCCTTCCTCGCCGTCAGCGCCTCCGCCTCCTTCCAGAGGGGCGTCACCTCGATGTGGTCGATGCGCTGGCCCCACGGGCTCCACTGCGTGAGCACGGGCTCGTTCAGCCGGTCGCGCTGCTGGAAGTCGTAGAAGTACCTGCCCCCCAGCTCACCCAGCTCGCGGAAATCGTCCTGGAGCGAGCGGAACAGGTCCTCCGGCAGGGTGCGGGCAAGGTAGCCCTGCAGGAACGCGTCGTCGTCGTACTGGTTGCCAAGAACGGGGGGCGCCTGGAAGAAGCTCATGGACCGAAGTTAACACCGCCGACACGACGGTGGGATACAGTGGCCGCCTCCTCCCGCCGGAGCCCTGATGACCGACTTCTCCCGCAGGCCCCCTCCTGGCCCAGGTCCGTCTTCCCTCGACGCCGAGCAGGACCCGAATCGCAGCATCACCCCCCTGGAGACGCCCGCCGCGCCGGCGCCTTCCGTCCTGTCCGCGCCGCCCCGTCCCCGCGTGCCACCTCCGGCCGGCGCGCCCCTGGGCGGCCCGCAGCCCCCGGAGCCAACCCGCTCCAGGCAGGCGCAGCCCGCGCCGCTGCCCTCCGTCATCTTCGACCCGATGCCGCGCCCCCGCGTGCCGCCCGCGCAGGCCGCGGGCG